>JBFFRZ010000205.1:0-4793 GCA_041572715.1 Gammaproteobacteria bacterium | reverse complement strand
CAGCCTGCTTGCCCGAAAGGGACATTGGGATCAGTCATCTGCACAGACCTGTATCCACAGCCTTTTTCAGATGGAAGCAGAAACTGTAACTGATGTGTACGGCACTATTCAGGCGCTGGCTCCAGGACTGAAATATTTGTTGCAGCTATTGCAGAAAAAGATTGACCGTTCAGATGTCGAAATAACCCGCTACGCTGTTAATCTGCTACATCATGAGCGAAAGCTGAAACAGCGCCCTGAGCTATTGAACAGGATCAGCCAGAGACTGTACGCGCTCAGAAACGAGTTTGATATCACCCATATAGACGACGCGTCGCTGATTTCACATATTGCTGATGCATATGGTGAAACGATCAGCACCATTCCACCAAAAATTCAGGTCGAAGGCAGTAGAAGATTCCTGCTTGATACGGTTATGGTTAACCGTGTTCGTGCCATGCTCTTTTCAGGTATGCGCTCGGCTGTTCTGTGGCGGCAACTGGGCGGATCACGATGGAAGCTGTTTCTTCACCGGAAAAACATAGAACGCCAAACTCGCTACCTGCTTGAACTGTAATTGCCGTGCCTCATCAACTCATAGCTAGATCAACCCCAGCATGATGGCCCTGGCAACGGCCTGCTGCCGATTGCTGGCGTCGAGCTTGATCATGCTGTTCTGAAAATGAAAGGTTACTGTGCTCTCGGATATATTAAGCAGGCTGGCAATATCCAGGGTGGTTAATCCTTCAGCTGCCCATTGCAGACATTCTGTTTCACGCTTACTGATGCGAATTTCACCTGTTAGCGAAGTGTAGGCTGCATAATTAACATGCCTGGCTATTGCTTCGTGCAGATAGGAAGCAATCAGATGGAGCTCGGGTGTTACGGTGTCTATCAGCTCGGTAACATTGTCCCCGGGCTGTTTGCTACCGCAGGTATACATTGCCGAGCCCGAATGGTGCGAATGTAACGGAATCGTCAATCCATTCTGATAGCCTTGTTCGGCGGCATTATGTAAAAGTTCGGTGATCCGTTGACTGCCAGCATCAACTGTTTTGCAGTTGTTCCAGTTGATCGGTATGTTGCCGTCGATCTGGCCACTGAGGAATGGAACTGTCGAACGCTTTCGGATTGCCGTTGATCTGTTGCACCTTGGGTTCGATTCCATCACCAGGTACTGAGGCATCTTGACTGACAGCGGTATTCGCATGCTATAGGCGAAATAATCAAAACCATATTGCGAACATACTTGATTGCCGATTTTGCAGATATCCGTAAGCGATGTGCTTGTGGATAACGCGGATATATAAGACTGGTACATGAGTACCTCCCGGAATTTCCTGTTGGCGACCCGGGTGTATGCCCCCGAGACGATGGAGACATTAAGCTAACATGGGTTAATTTCGTGCTAAATAGGTATTACTACCCATGCATCTTCCAGAATGACAGGCCCTGTGCATTCAACTCGATATCTGAAGCCAGCACGGCTGCAGCCATGGCCTGGTCTATGTCCGGATTCAGTGCTGACAATCTTCCACCCAGGTATTGACCAAGTCTCACCTCAATATCTGGCACGCTTTGCGGGTCTTCGCATTCATCCACGATAGTGACATATTCATCGATGTCCCGATGCAACTGGTCGGCCAGCGCCTTAACGTCAGTTACCATGCCAAAGTGGGTCAGAAAAAGCCGCTCCGGTCGATGATCCATAATGCGGTTGATCGATGCATGTAATGCACCGGGATCAAACTGCACCGGCGTGGTCGTGGCCAGGGCGAACAGGTTCGGCCCGCAAAGTTCGGGGTAGGACAAGCCCATGGTATCCCCGGTAAAAACACCTTTACTGACCGGATCAAACACACAGTAATGATGTCGGGCATGGCCAGGGGTATCCATAAACTCCAGTATTCGTCCATTAAAATCGAGCGTGAAACCATCATCTGCAATAATGATCCGCTCCTCATCTATCGGCACAAGTTCACCATAGAGCCTGGCAAAATTCTGTTCGCCATAAACCGCCGAGACACCTGCAATGAGCTTTGAGGGGTCAATCATATGGCGAGCTCCACGTGGATGTATCACCAGTTTCGCTTCGGGCAGCGCCTGCATTAAGCCGCCGGCGCCACCGGCATGGTCGAGATGAACATGTGTTGGCATGATATGAGTCACCTGCTCACGCGCAATGCCCTTGATGTCCAGCAATTCAAGCAGTCCGGGCACATTATGGTTGACACCGGTTTCGATAAATGCGGCGCAGCCATCATGCTGCAGCAGATAACAGGCAGCCATCCCGGGCCGCATGTAGCCGGTGTCGATACAGGTAATACCGTAGCCCAGTTCCTGTGTTTTCAATGTCGAATCATTCAACTGACTACCCCTTTACCTGAACATGAATACACCTGCGACTGCTGTCGAGACATTATGCTGGCTGCCTCGCGCACCTGTAGCCGCGTTTGGTGTATTATGCCGCCCTGTTCGTGTATGAGCACCACTTAATCGGTAAGAATGTATGGAACTCTCGCCTCTCACTGCGATATCACCTGTCGATGGCCGCTATGCCGGTAAGACCGCATCACTGCGCCCCCTGTTCAGCGAATTTGGCCTTATTCATCAGCGTGTTACCGTTGAGATAAAATGGTTCCAGGCGCTGGCCGCAGAACCGGCAATTACAGAAGTTCCGCCTTTCAGCGATGAGGCCACCCAGTTTCTCAACCTTATTATTGAAAATTTCACTGAAGCCGATGCAGAACGCGTCAAACAAATCGAACGAACAACCAATCATGATGTGAAGGCCGTCGAGTATTTCCTCAAAGAAAAAATCTCCGGCCAGCCTGAACTCAATAGCGTGAATGAATTCCTGCACTTCGCGTGCACGTCTGAAGACATCAACAATCTATCACATGCACTCATGCTGCTGAAAGCGCGCACTCAAGTCATACTCCCCAAAGTTGATGAGCTGATCAATCGCCTCAAAGATATGGCAGACGAACATGCTGCACTTCCAATGCTGTCCCGAACGCACGGACAAACAGCTACACCAACAACACTTGGCAAGGAACTGGCAAATGTGTGCTACAGACTGATGAGGCAACGGCAGCAGTTGAGTCAAATTGATATTCTGGGAAAGATCAATGGTGCTGTCGGTAACTGGAATGCGCACATTGTGACTTACCCCGATGTGGACTGGCCCGCTTTCTCGAGCAGGCTGATTGAATCTCTTGGTATCCAGGTAAATCCGCTCACCACACAGATTGAACCACATGATTATATTGCCGAATACATGGATACGCTTTCCCGATTCAATACCATACTTCTCGATCTTTGCAGAGACATGTGGTCATACATATCGATAGGCTATTTCAAACAGCGTACGGTTGCCGGTGAAGTCGGCTCATCGACCATGCCGCACAAGGTCAACCCGATAGATTTCGAAAATGCCGAAGGAAACATTGGCATCGCCAACGCAATCGCATCACATCTATCAGCGAAATTACCGGTTTCTAGATGGCAACGGGATCTCAGCGACTCTACCGTTTTGCGCAACCTGGGGGTTGGCATAGCGCACAGCCTGATCGCCTGGGAATCTACACTAAAAGGATTGAGCAAGGTCGAAGCCGATGAACAAAAGCTGGCAGCTGACCTGGATAACAGCTGGGAAGTACTTGCTGAACCGATCCAGACCGTCATGCGCCGATATGGCATAGAAAAGCCCTATGAAAAACTCAAGGAACTGACCCGTGGACAGGCAGTCAACGCCAATAGCCTGGCCAGTTTTATCGACACGCTTGACCTGCCACAGCCGGTGAAGGACGAACTCAAACGGCTTACCCCTGCCACTTATCTGGGAAATGCCGCCGCTCAGGCTACTGGGTTAAAGCAAACCTGAAAAATGTGACGCAGATCGCTTCCCTGCCCTGCGCTTTCAGCCAGACTTTGGGCAGAAAGACGGGGCGATTAATGCTTATCTTCTCTCCATATCCCCCTGTTAAGCACGCCCTGTTTTTCGTTTGGGCCGGGTTGCATCTGGTAATACAGGTGTAGCCCGGTGTTTGTTAAAAAATATTTCTCAGGCGATCCAGATTAAGATGTTCTTCTAACCTATTGTTAATACTTTGTTTTTTACAAAATAAGAATTTGTATTAACTTGCTGGTTCTCGAAACTGTGAACCAGTCTGCACTTTTTTGTTCAATACCTGTCCATACTGACATGCATTAACTGATTCCTCCCAAAATCAGAAAGGTCTTTGAAAGGTCATACCCCCCTCCCCCGGTATGGCCTTTTTTTTGCCCGCAAGAGAATTCCTGCAGTATGCTGATGAGTAATGGTTAATATTCTCGGCAACATAACACCCGCGCAATTTCTTGCTGATTACTGGCAGTCAAAACCGCTTCTGGTCCGACAGGCCATCAAGGATTTCAGGCCGGCAATCGATGCACAGACGCTTGCAGGCCTCGCACTGGAAGAAGGAGTTCGTGCACGCATCGTTCAGGAAATGGAATCTGTTCCGCAGTGGGCCTGTAATTATGGGCCGTTTGAAGAACAGTATTTTGCCGGGCTGCCCGAGAGCCACTGGACATTGCTGGTACAGGATGTTGAAAAACATCTGCCACAGCATGCATCCATACTTGATTACTTCTCGTTTTTACCGCGCTGGCGAATCGAGGACCTGATGGTCAGCTATGCCGTAGACAGGGGCTCAGTCGGTCCACACACAGATCGGTACGATGTATTCCTGTTACAGGCAGCAGGCAAGAGAAAATGGCAGCTTCAACTGGACAACATTGATGAGTCCGGCCTGATCGAGAATATTGAT
>JBFFRZ010000204.1:0-4921 GCA_041572715.1 Gammaproteobacteria bacterium | reverse complement strand
TTTGCTGAACAGGCGCCACCTCGACGGGCACCGCCTGTTCCTTCTTCTTGCCTTTGGCTTTTTGCCCGTTATTGCCCAGATAGAAGTAGCCTGTGATAGCCAGCGCAACAATAACAATGGGTACAAGAATTGAAGAGACTTTAAGTCGCATGTTTGAATACCCTGGTGTAATCGACCCAATGGCTGAAGACAGCCTGCTATCGTGATAGTACCACCATCAATGACCATGACTATCTGGCAAATGTTGAAAAATTGAGGATATGAATATCGCTACAACTTCTCTGATTACAATGTATACGACACCCGCTAAGCGCTGTAATCGATTTGCCAGGTCACTCGATACTGGTGAGATCAAGTGCGCGCCCAGGTTCCGCAATATATACCTGGCTCGCATAGGGTTCGAGGCACTGTGCGAGACTATGTAACGGTGTTTCTTCGCCATGCACCAGCATCACCGGGGGACGTTCTTTAAAGTTTCGGTACCACCTCAACAGCCCTGCCTGGTCTGCATGGGCCGACAAACCACCGATGGTATGAATTTTGGCCTTCACCTTTGCTGCAACCCCTTCCAGCTGGATCGTTTTTGCCCCGTCAACGAGGGCACGACCCGTTGTCCCCCTCACCTGGAAACCGGTGATGACTACCTGGCATTTTTTGCGTGAGATATTGTGGCGCAAATGATGTCGTATGCGACCACCGTTACACATACCACTTCCAGCAATGATAATGGCACCGTTTCGGATAGTGTTGATCGCCATGGACTGCTCAGGTGTTTGCGAAAAGTGCAGATTCGGCAGCAATGTGTTCTTTTTGTGGCGCTTCCACAATGCTTTTGCTTCGGCATCAAACAGGTCACTGTGCCTGGCGAATACTTTGGTTGCTTCGATAGCCATCGGACTGTCGAGAAAGATATGCCAGCGTTCAAGCCCCCACTCCTTGTAAAACTTGGCCAGCAGGTAGAGGATCTCCTGGGTGCGGCCCACGGCAAACGCAGGCATGAGTATGTTTCCGCCATCTCCGTTCATCGCCGCGTTGAACACACCGCTTATTTCATCCCTGGTTGCTTCCCATGACTGGTGATTACGATCACCATAAGTGCTTTCCATGATCACCAGGTCGGCCTGGCGGATTCGTACCGGATCACGCAGCACTGGCATGCTAGGCCTGCCCAGATCGCCACTGAATACGATCTTGCGCTTGATGCCCTTGTGTTGCACCCATAGTTCCACGATAGCAGAACCCAGTATATGGCCCGCATCCGACAGGCGGATTCGCACGCCAGGCAGTATTGTAATTTTCTTGCCATAGTGAATACCCTCAAAGTGCGTCATGGCAGCCGCAGCTTCGTCCATTGTGTAGAGCGGTTCGACCAGAGGTTTATGCTTGCGCGACCGTTTCTTGTTATCCCAGCGCGCTTCCCTTTCACTCAGATAGGCCGCATCTTTCAACATAAACCTGCATAAATCGACACTTGCTTCGTGGGTATACACCTTGCCGGTGAAACCGGCCTTGACCAGCAGCGGGATGCGCCCCGAGTGATCGATGTGCGCATGACTTAATACCACCGCATCAATACTGGCAGCATTGAATGGGAAAGGTTTGCGATTACGCGCTTCATCCTCGGGTGCTCCCTGGATCAGGCCACAGTCGAGGAGAATACGCTGCTTACCAACGGTGACCAGGTGACAGGAGCCGGTAACTTCACCAGCTGCACCGTAAGACTGAAGTGTGAATGCCATAAACGTCCCTGTGGCTTTATTATTTTATGGTCCAATCTGATAAACAGGAAGAACCGTCAAGATATTACCATCTCCGCAACCCGGTGATGAATCAAACATTCATCTGGCCGCTTTTTCATCCTGTATGGTTGAGCGATGGTACGGTTCTACATGAATGGAAATATCCGTGATCTCAAAGCGTGATTCGATGAGAGACTCTATCCGGTCCGAGATCAGGTGAGATTCATCCGTCGACAACTCCGGATCGACCCGTATGATCATGTCCACCGCGCGATCTGAACCTATCCAGCGAGAACGTACCCTCAAGACCTGCCGTACGCCTTTAACACTGCGCACAGCGTCGCTGAGCAGTGTTGGATCAATGGCAAACTCATCGACCAGTGTCGGAAGTGCGCGGCGGAACAACCCATATGCCAGTAAAAGCACCAGCACAGACACGCCCAACGCACACAGCTGGTCAACCCAGACATAACCTGCTGCAGATAACTGCCATCCGGCTATGACGACCAGCGTAATCAGTACATCCGCAAATGTATGACTGGCGTCTGCCAGCAGGATATCCGATTGCAGACGACTCGCCCAGTAACGCTGCCAGGTTGCCAGGAATATATTAACGACCAGCACTACCACCATCGTGATCAATTCCCAGCGACCGGTAGTGATAATCGGTTCATGGTCCTTGAAGGCATTGATCGCCAGCTCAATCGCCATTACTGAAAGCAACAGTGCCAGCGCGAAAACTGCGATCGTTTCAAACTTACGATGTCCGTATGGGTGCTCGATGTCAGCAGGCTTGGCGGATACCCTGATCACCAGCCAGGCTACGAAATTGTTGGCGACATCAGTAAGGGAGTGGATTGCATCACCAAGCACGGCCATCGACCCGGTTGATATACCAACGATGATTTTTGCGATCAGTACCAGCAGGTTGGCGGAACCTTCAATCAGGATGACACGCAATACCTGCTTGTGCCGCTGTGTTGATGCAGTCATACCGCAATCTTACACCAGAGCTATTTCGGCTCGAGAATATTTATCCTTATGCGTAGCGTAGGCGAAATTAATGAACTAAATGTCCGCACGCGGACAGATCGCGATTATCTCAACGAAATGCCCATTCAGATTTGGTTTACTTGAGCAGCCCGATCTCGCGATAGTATCGCTGGGCGCCCGGATGCAAACGATGTTGCGGAACATGGCTGACGGTATTGGCGGCATTCGTATACCGCCCCTGGGCAAGTCGATCAACCAGCTTGTCATGCCCAAGGTGAATGGCGCGGGCCAGGCGATAGACAATATCCTCATCCATGTCAGGCCGCACCAGGATTAAAGACCATAGACCGACCGAGTCAATCGCCTTAACCTGACCAGTGTATGTACCAGCCGGCACAGTCATACGGATCAGATGCGGGTGCCTGTTCAGAATCATCTCTATCTGCTTTGCATCCGGTGCGATAAACCTCGCCCCAGCAGGGCTATCAGCGACTTTGACAAAACCGGGCCAACCAATGCCTGCGCCCCATAAAGCCACTGCATTTTTTTCAAGCACAAGCTTTGGACCTTCCGCTGCCTTGTTAAGGATAATCTGTTCAAAATCCTGGTCGGGCTTCAGATCGATGCCCTCAAGCACGTCGTTGACCAATATTCTCAATCCCGAGGCCTTGGTACCAAAGGCAACGGGCTTACCTTTGAGGTCATCAATGGTCTGAAAAGAAGAATCCGCACGCACAACAAACATTCCCGGGTTGGGGTACATTACAGACAGGACTTTCAGATTAGCCGGTTCGCGACCTATACCGTCAAGCGCCTGGCGGGCCGCATTACCCTCGACCTGTCCGATATCAATTTTACCCTGCTCCAGAAATGGCAGGTTTTGCCGACTACCCTTTGTCGCTATTGCCTCGACAGACAGCGTGGTGTCAGTCGAGTTGATCACTTCCGCCAGGTTCTGACCAAATAACTGAAAGCCTCCTCCCTTGGTTGCGGTTCCAAGCACAACCCGATGCGCTTCAGCTGCATAGACTGCATGACTGACCGTAAGTGAAAGTATTAAAAAAATCAGGCTATAGCTGATCCCGCCAAAATTACGGATACGATATTGACGCATTGTCACGCCCACCAGGTGAAAATATTACAGTGAAGATAGCATAGTTAAAGCCATTCTAAAGTGCGATGATTGTCTAACTGTTAGCGCAGCGCAAGGAGCTATCTCAATGGTTTACCGTAGCCTGCACAATGAACAGCGGGTCAGAGTATAACCGTTGATTCGCATGTTTATCGTCTTCGGGTCGCAGCAGGCCCTGCAGGGTGAATGTCCGCAAATCAGTGAGGCCATCGGTGCGCAGAAAATAATCCAGCACCAGGCCGAGGCGTTCAAACGGATGTAACTCGGACCAGAGGATTATAGCCTTGGGTGGAAACCAGCGATCCGATACTGCCATGTGGATCTGCCCGCCCTTGCGTGTGATACGGGCAAGTTCCCTGAAAACTGTCAGCGGATCCGTCAGGTACTCTACAGACAGGTTACAGATCACCGCATCAAACTGCCCATCGTCAAATGGCAGAACAGGATTCTGATTCACATCCTGAACCACATGCTGGTCAATTTGCGGATTTTCCTGCATCTCGTGTGCATTCATACCGAGCCCGGTGACGTGCAGGTCATCAATATCCGGCAGATGTGATTGCCAGCTGGCCATGAAGTCCAGCACTTTCATTCCAGATTTCAGGTGATCACTGTAATACCCGGCCAGCTGTGCGCTTGCTTCACGGTCAATATGTCCGATCAAGCGATCCGCCTGGTAAAAATGTTCATCCGGTGCTTCGTCGACGCGTTCGAAGCCTTGTGGTGCATAGAAGTCGGTACCGCCATTGACTGTGGCCTGCATACCGGGGCCAGCGTGCATGAATTCATAAACAACATCATTACATCGCCCGCCTCTTTCTTCCTTGCCGATGTAACGATCACCAATCACACGAATCGAAACTTCAACCTCATGTTGCGCCAATGGGTGGTTTAGATCGACCTGAATAGAATCTTCGTCTACATCGGTAACACGCAGTGGCTGTAACTGGGACTGAAGTATGCCTGCTGTGCCAGCAAGAATGCTGCGAGGGAAAAATCGCCCCTTGTAGGGAGTGACAACAATCTTAGCCTTGCCGATAGGCATAATCCTGTGTTT
>JBFFRZ010000203.1:0-4953 GCA_041572715.1 Gammaproteobacteria bacterium | reverse complement strand
TCTTCAGCCTGCATACCATTCGCGGCGAAGATGGCAAGGTTGATTCCCGGCCGCTGATGCCTGAGGCACCGGCGACCCTGGAACTGGCACAACAAATACGTCAGGATGCCCTGGACAACCCCCTGATTGTCGACAACTTCATTTCAGTTGACGCAACGGTTACCGCCATCATTGTCTCTATTCGTGAAGCCAGAAATGACAATGACTTCAACTTCAGGGTAAATGACGATCTAAATAATCTTGTTGCCGGCATACAGCCACTATTTGATGAGGTAGTTCAGGTTGGTTCCCCCAGGATCAACACCGAGCTCAAAACCAGCCTGGCTGCCGACTTCAAGTTACTGGGACCACTTTCTGCACTCATACTGGTGTTGTCCATCGTCGCATTTCTGCGCAGTACAACTGCCGCACTGATTCCGATTATCACCTCGGCACTGAGTATCATCTGGACGTTTGGCCTGATGGGGTGGCTCGGGTTACCGGTGAATATCCTGAGCGTAATGCTGCCCTCACTGATCATTGTTATCGGCTCTACCGAAGATACACATCTGATCGCCTCCTATTTCCACAGCATGACCAAGACCGAGTCCAGTGCAAGCTCCAGGGAACGGCGACGAATTGCCAGCAGAATGATGATGAACCACATGGGATTACCACTCGTGTTAACCATCAGTACCACTTTACTTGGCTTTGCCAGCAACATATTCAATAGCATCGGCCTGATACAGGATTTTGCAATATCCTCAACGATGGCGATTCTTTTCAATGGACTCATCACATTACTACTGGTACCCATTCTGCTGGAAAGATTTGGTCCGTTAAAAAACAGTATCTACCAGCAGGATGGACATATGAGCGGAGTAGCTTCACTGGTTTCCAGTGCATTCAGCTTTTCCCAATCCAGGTTCCCGCGGATGATTCTTGTGATTACCGGTGTGTTATGCGTGTTCTTCGTTTACGCCGCATCGAAGCTGCACGTAACAAACGACCCGCTTTCCTACTTTCCGGAGCATCGGCCACTGATTCAGGATGCAAAACTCATCCACCAGGACCTATCAGGCATCAAACTATTCTTCATCACGCTTGAAACCGACCGCGAAAAATCATTCCAGCACCCCCGGAATATTCAGAAACTCGCGGATATCCAGGAATTCATCAGGAAACAGGGCGCTTTTGACAGAAGCATTTCACTGGCCGACCACCTGGCATTTGTAAACCGCGAGTTCCGCCAGGGTGAAGAAAAACTCGATCTTCCAGAGAGTCGCGAACTGGTTTCACAATTCCTGCTGTTCTTCCATCGTAGCGATCTGGAAAGCTACATCAGTCACGATATGAGTAAAGCCAACATCATCGTACGCCACAACATCCACGACTCGCATACACTCAACCGCTACGTTGAAGAACTCAGGCAAGCCATACCCGCTATTGTTGGCAACGAAATGAAGGCATCCATTGTCAGTGAAAACCTGATGGTCAACCAGGCTGCAGAAAGTCTGATGATCGCCCAGGTCAAATCACTGGTTATTCTGTTATTCGTTATTTTCCTCATCATGTCAGCGATGTATACATCCTTCAAAGGCGGAGTCATCTCGCTGGTACCGGCGGTTATACCGATAGTGCTGATGTTCGGTACCATGGGGCTGCTCGATATACCGCTTAATCCCGGAACCGCGATGGTCGCTGTCATTGCAATCGGCATCGCCATCGATGGCACGATTCATCTACTATCGCGCTACAACGAGCTGTGTCGGCGTACTGATAACTACATCGAAGCAGTAAGCATTACAGTTCACGAAGAATCCACCCCACTGGTTACGGCCAGCCTCTCACTGGCATTCGGCTTCGGTATACTGCTGCTATCCAATTTCACGGTTGTTGCACAATTTGGCGCACTTGCAGCCGCCACCATGCTGTTTTCGATTTATGCGAACCTGTTAATCACACCATTGATCATGACACATGTACGTCTGGTCGGTTTGCACCAGATATTGGCCATTTCCGTCGACAAGGTCGTTCTGGAAAACAGCCCTTTATTTGCTGATATGAGCAATTACCAGAGACGCAAAGCGATCCTGATTTCAGAGCTGAATGAATTTGATGCTGGTGAAAAACTGATTGTGCAGGATACCAGTGGTCGAAACATGTACCTGTTACTTTCCGGCGAGGTTGACGTCATCCGCCATAACCCCGACGAAGACCTGCACCTGGCAACCCTTAAGCCGGGACAGGTATTTGGTGAAATCGGTTTCATCAAGGAAACTCACCGTACTGCAGACGTTCAGGCCAGGACGGCTGTTTCCGTATTACGCTTCGATTATGACAAACTGAAAAAAGACCTGAAGTTGTTCCCGAACATCATCGCCAAACTGAACTTCAATATCAGCTGTATCCTGGGTGAGCGTCTGGCAGACGTCGTCGAATCCATGGGCCACGCAAACAAGCAGGAGAAATAGACTGCTTTTCTCAGGTGCTCGAACGCTGCATGAGCACCTGCTTCGCGATCAATTCTATTTCCTTTATCTTGCGCTCGCCGCTGACTTCGCCCCAGTCAGTTTTCTCAATCACTCCCTGCTCGATGAGTTGCGGCACTTCAAAAGTACGTTCGTTTCTTGCCGCTTCCATCGCCTTCCTGTTTTCAAAATAGGCCTCGAATGCCTTAGCATCGAATGATCCGGTCTGGGTGAAATCCCGGCTTACCTTTACCTGCGGTTCGGGGACCACGGTATCTTCTTCCTCATGCGGCAACATAAAGGCCAGCGCACCGAGTTTTGACATGGCCCGTATGTATTTTTTTGCCTGTTCAAAAGTTATACCCCGCTTGATTTCACGCTGTTTGCCGAAAAACAGACGGGCAGCCGAGGGCACATCGATACCAAACAGCTCGGCAATTCTTCTTTGAACGACAGGCAGTTCATAGCCGGGCATCAAGTCGCCTTCAAAGATAATTTTGTACATGACTTTATCCATCTCATTTAATCCATTCACGATTCAGATGGTTGAAATGTAGCTTGAGAATCAGGAATAAAATGTCGACAGATTCACAATATCTACAACCAATCACCGCTTTCAGGTAGGATATGCGCCCTTTCATGAAGTCCGTCACACATTTACGAACATGCCGCGCAAGATTCTGATCACATCTGCCCTGCCCTATGCAAATGGTCCGATCCATCTGGGCCATATGGTCGAATATATCCAAACCGACATCTGGGCGCGCTTCCAGCGTATGCGGGGTAATTCCTGCTATTACGTATGCGCCGATGATGCACATGGCACACCTATTATGCTAAGGGCACAATCTGAAGGTATCTCGCCAGAAAATCTGATTGAGCGTGTCGGCAAGGAACATCAGCAGGATTTTTCCGATTTTCATGTGAAGTTTGATAATTATCACAGTACCCATTCTGCTGAGAACGAGGCCCTGGCCACACAAATCTATCTGTCCCTGGAAGAGGCGGGACATATCCACCAGCGTACGATCAGCCAGATGTATGACCCAGAGAAGGAGATGTTCCTCCCTGATCGTTTTATCAAGGGGGACTGCCCCCGCTGCGGTGCGGTGGATCAGTACGGTGACTCCTGTGAATCATGCGGCGCAACCTACTCACCGACTGAATTAAAAAATGCGGTATCGGCCATTTCCGGCGCCACGCCCATAGAAAAAGATTCACTGCATTACTTCTTTGCACTGGGTGATTTTGAATCCATGTTAAAAGACTGGACCAAGGGCGGTCACCTTCAGCACGAGGTCAGTAACAAGTTGGGAGAATGGTTTGAGGCAGGCTTGCGGGACTGGGACATTTCCCGCGATGAACCCTATTTCGGTTTTCGTATCCCGGGGGCCGAGAATAAGTATTTCTATGTCTGGCTGGATGCGCCGGTCGGCTATATGGCGAGCTTCAAAAATCTTTGTGACAGGCAGAACATTGCCTTCGATGACTATTGGGGCAAGGAATCAGACGCAGAGCTCTATCACTTTATCGGCAAGGACATCATCTATTTCCATGCATTATTCTGGCCTGCGATGCTGCATGGCAGTGGCTTTCGTACTCCTGATGCTATTTTTGCTCATGGCTTTCTCACCGTTGACGGGCACAAGATGTCGAAATCACGGGGCACATTCATCAAGGCTCGGACCTATCTCGACCATCTGAATCCTGAATATCTGCGCTATTATTTTGCTGCAAAAATGGGTGCGGGCGTGGATGACCTTGACCTCAACCTGGAAGACTTCAAGGACCGTGTGAACAGCGATCTGGTCGGTAAGGTCGTTAATATTGCCAGTCGCTGCGCAGGCTTCATAAAGAAAAAGTTTAATGGCGAGCTTTCTCCGACCTGCACCGAACACGTGCTATATGATGAATTTGTACAGACCGGAGATACTATCGCTGAAATGTATGAACACCGTGAATATGGCAAGGCCATGCGGGAAATCATGGCACTGGCTGACCGGGCAAACCAGTATATTGACGAGAAAAAGCCCTGGGTATTGAGTAAAGAGGACGGCAAAGAACAGGAAGTGCAGGATGCCTGTAGTGTGGGGCTTAACCTCTTCCGTATCCTGGTTACCTATTTAAAGCCGGTATTACCCCGTCTGACTGAACAGAGTGAAACGTTTCTGAACATTGAGCCGCTGTCCTGGGACAGCATCAAACAGCCATTAACCGCTCACGTCATTAATAAATTCAAGCCCCTGATGACCAGAATTGAAGACGAACAGATCAGTGCCATGATCAACGATAGCAAGGAAACCATCACAAAAACACAAGACAATAAAGTGGATATGATGACGGAAAATAACAACATAGAGGCAATTGCCGATGAGATTCAGTTTGAAGACTTTGCCAAGCTTGATTTACGTATCGCAAAGATTATCAAGGCCGAGCATGTTGAAGGGGCAGACAAACTCCTGCAGTTAACCCTGGATATTGGCAACGAAACGAGAAACGTCTT
>JBFFRZ010000202.1:0-4957 GCA_041572715.1 Gammaproteobacteria bacterium | reverse complement strand
TAGGGGATCGTGGAGAGGAAGAGGAGGCAGGCTGAAAGTCAATACAGCATCAGGAACCATCATCGGGCTGTGATTCCGCCAGAATTCGCTCGACGGTATCCCTGGCCAGTGCTTCCAGTTGTGGCATGAGTTCCAGCATCACCTGGTCGATCAGTTGCTCCCTGTCTGCATATGACTTCAGCAGCTCCTCGGGGATTACGGGGCGTTCTGCCGTGATATCCAGGTCACTGGGCACAGGATTGGTGTTCACCGATTCAGGCATAACCGTTGGCTCCTCGCTGCCGGCGCTTGCCGGTTGCGGGCCGAGCATGTTTTCCTCGGGGGCATGCTTGCCTCTTTCGACAATATCCAGCAATACGGGGATTTTTCCGGATTCCATGTTATGTGATCTCGTGTGATTCCAGTGGGTAGCCCCGATCCTGGTAAAAACGGTAACGTTGGCGAGCGACTTGCCGGGTTTCCTCATCCTGGTCAACAATTTCGGTAACCCGCTCAAACTGACTGAAAAATAGTGGGATTTCTCTGGCCACATTAATAAGGACGTCATGCATGTCGGTTTTGAGATCGGGCATATGGTTGATTACGATCGGGCTATCCGCTGAATTTGCGTCGGATTGAATTTCATGTGGAATAAAACTTCCCTGTTTCCAGGTCCATAGCAGGTCGTCAATCATTTCTGCCTGTCGTGCATCATCAGTATGCAGCAGAATACGGTGCCCTTTGCTGTATATCTTCTCGGTCAGGCGACAGTCGAATTCAAGCCTTGTATTGAGCTTGCTGCTTTGCAGTACGTAAAAATTGATCCGGGTCATGGGCTGGAAATTTTAGCATGTTTTGCCTACTTGCGAGTTCGCAGTTATGGCATTATGCGTGGGTAAAATACGGAGAAAACAAAAACAGATGATGAAATCAGTTATCAGCCTGGCAGCAAGGAATGCCACTGTTGTATTCATCATCCTTATCGCGCTGACGGCCGCAGCGGTAATGGAATTACCAAATGTGCGAATACAGGTGTCAGCGCAGGGTCTGATGGCAGAAGATGATCCGGCCTATCAGCAATACCAGGACATACTTAAAACATTCGGCAGTTCGGAAAGCGTCGCGGTCATCATGCGCGACCCGCAACTGTTTACCCGCTCAAGTTTATTGCTCGTTGAAACGGCACACCGGCAGTTGGAAGAACTGGAGTTTGTTGACGGCATAGACAGCCTTTTTACGCTGGATAACGTGAGTAACGTGGATGGTGACGTCATCTTCTCTCCTTATCTCTCGCCATTACCCGAGAGTGAAGCTGAATTACAGGCTATTCGTGACAAGGCGTTGCTCAGCCCGTTTATCCTGAGAAACCTGCTGTCTCCGGACGCGACCACCATGGCGCTGAATGTGCGCCTTAAGAAGGGTGAAGAATTAACCGCCACTGACAGTGAAATCGTTGATCAGATCAACCAGGCGTTGCTGCCGCTGAATGACCAGATGGAGGAAGTATTTGCCCTGGGGATGCCTTACGTTCTTGGTGGCTTGTCTGAACTGATCAAGGTCGATCAGAAAAGTGTGCTGCCATTGTCGCTGGTGGCCTTGCTGCTGGTGCTGTTTATTACGCTGAGACGGCCAACCGCAGTCATACTTCCTTTTCTCACGGCTGGCATGAGTGTTGTCTGGACGCTGGCACTGATGTCACTTACCGGCTACTCGGTCAATGTCATGACTTCTATTGTGCCAGCACTGCTGGTCGTCATTGGATCTACCGAAGACATACACCTGTTATCCGCCTGGTATCATGCCAGGGCAAAAGGGGAGTCGGGGCTTGGTGCCATTATCAGCATGAGTAATGCGACAGGTCTGGCGATCATGCTGACCTTTATCACCACCTACATGGGATTTCTTTCTATTTCCCTGAATGACATCAGCCTGTTGCAGGAGTTCGGTGTAGTCGCATCCACAGGCCTGCTGATCAATTTTGTAATCACCATTACATTGATACCGGCTGTGCTTTCATGGTCCAGATCTCCGGCGAAGGGTAGTGATGTCAATGACGACAAACCTGAAGAAATAGATGTATACGGAAGGTTCGCCAGCCGCCTGTTCACTGCTGTCACAACACACAAGCGTATAATACTTGTGCTTTCTGCCGTAATCAGCGTGATATCCGTTTACTGGGCTACCACGATCGAAGTAGACAACGATAATATGTCCTACTTCAAGGAAGATGCGCCAATTCACTACAAGTCCAGGTTTATGCATGAGCATCTTGCCGGTATGCAAACACTGGATATTGTGCTCACCAGTCCGATTGAAGACACCTTTCTCCGTCTACGTTACCTGGAAACCGTTGAGGCACTGCAACGTTACCTCGATGCCAGTGGCTACTTCGACAAGACGACGTCCTTTGTTGATTACATCAAGGTAATCAACCAGGTTATGGATGGACTGAATCCCGATGAGTTTTATCTTCCTGAAGAAGATGGCCTGATCAGGGAATACATGCTGTTTGTCTCGCCGGAAAGCGTCAAGCCCTATGTTGACCAGCGATTTACAAAGACCCGTATCGTTGCTCGGCATAATATTTCCAGTTCTATCGAACTCAAAAACGTCATCGCAGATATCGAGCGATTTGCATCCGAGGAATTGCTTCCCGGTTTGGGGCTGGTGATAACCGGCGACGCTGTATTGTCGAAAAAGGCGGCGGACCGCATGGTGGAAGGGCAGGTAACATCGTTGCTCTTCATGCTTATTGTGATTGTCACGATCATTTCTGTACTGTTTCTGAGCTTCAAGGCAGGCCTGGTGGCTGCAATACCGAATGTATTTCCGGTCATCGTACTGTTCGGCATCATGGGTATAACAGGAGTTACGCTTAATACCGGTACCGCGATGGTAGCGGCGATCGCAATCGGTATCTGTGTCGACGACACCATGCATTTCCTCGTCAGCTACAACCAGCAGATGCGGTATTACGATGACCCGGTTGATGGTATACGCGCAGCGATACAACATGAGGCCAGGCCGATCATGTCCACATCGATGGCGCTTGCCCTGGGTTTTGGCGTACTGGCTTTTTCAGATTTTCCGCCAGTGGTCGACTTTGGGTTGCTCAGTGCCATGGTGATTATCTTCGCCGTGATCGCCAACTTTGTTCTGCTGCCTATCCTGCTTTATTACATCAGGCTGGTCACCATCTGGGATGTGCTTGGTGTTCAGCTGCAGTCAACGCTGATCGAACAATGCGAACTGTTTGCTAACATGCGCCCGTTCGAGGTGCGAAAGCTGATTGCGATGAGCCGTCGGCTGACTTTCGAGGAAGGCGAGCAGATTGTGCAATATGGTGAGATGGGCGACGAGGTATTCGTGATTTTATCCGGTAGTGTCAACATTCGTGTTCCTTTCAAACGTGCAGGTGATGAAGGAAAATATCGTGTTGCGGCCACCATGGCTACAGGAACAGTCTTCGGCGAGGTTGCATTCCTCGGTCAGATTCAAAGAACTGCGGATGCATTCGCGGAAGAGCAAACCACGTTATTAAGCCTGCAGACCGATTCTATCCGCCGGTTGAGCCGCTTTTTACCGCGCACAGCAACCAAGCTTTACTTTAACCTGTCTAAGATACTGGCCAAACGGCTGGGTAGTCCGGTCAAGTAAGCGCTACGGAGCGGATCAATCAGGTTGGCTGTGAGGTTAACCATCGCTCGTTAGCGGCATATCGATGCGCCCGGCCTCAGCATTGCCGGACCTGAAAATGAGCTCGGCATCGGCCAGCTCCCGATACAGCAGGATATTCTTACGATAGGGGAGCCATTCGATCAGCACGATTGCAAGTGATTCCCATAATGAAACCCACGCCGCGATGGTTAGCCCCTCTGCAAATACCATTGCAACAATAGAATGTTCTTCTCCAACTGCGTGGTTGACATAAACCGACAGGAAAAGGATCGTGATACCAATACTGAACATGATCGCTGATCGGCGAAACATTTCAATAATCTTGTTACCTTCAATTTCCTGCAGATACATGAAATAGGCATTCACGCTGTTGCGAACGCGGGACTCTCTGCTCTCATCAGGGGGAATTTTCAGGGTAAACATGACGACAAACGGTTGTGGAACAATTTCTTTCGCGCAATCAATCAGATAGTTGACAAGGTTCTTTTCCAGGTCCCGGCGTATGTATGGGGCGCTTCTATCATAGTTGTTGTACAGTTCTTCTACCTGTGAGGCGGCGACATCGATAATAATGCGGCCCTCGGTATTTCTCTCATATCGATCAAGAATGGTTTGTTTCATATGCAGGTGACGCTGGTAAGTACTTTAATGGGGGGGTGCGCAAAGGATGATTGCCTGTATGTGAATTGGGCAGATATCAAACTGAATGGTATATATGATAACGATCTCTTCGGCCACAACGGTTTCCTGATTATGCCGTACCGTCATATATTAAGTTTTTCCACTCCGGTTATGTTTTGACATGAGCAGAGTATAGCTGTTGTAGGCCTGCCAGGTAATATTCCGCACAGCGTGTTTCAATGGCATTCATTGTGGCCTGGATTCATCAGCTATTGACGCATGGTCATTGTCTGAATGGGAGAGAATTTCAGCTCAGAGTACAGGCCTGGAAGAAGTTTTTCGTTGTGTATGAATATCTTTGGCGGAAATCGTCGACCGCTTTCTGAATGGCGGATGGTTCGTTTCAGTACATAGTCAAATAACAGAGGGTTGACGTCATAGATCTCGTTAATCAGGGTTCTTTCATCTTCAGTGATATGACCGGATTTGACCAGGGCGCGCGTCTGAATCACGAAGTTGACGGCAGGCAAGGGGTAATCACTGCCGTTGATCAGATTGCTATGGATGTCGCTGGCATCGATTACTTTGTCCAGCGCGTGTAATCGATTGAACTGGGTAAGCGCGGAAATATCAGCGAACAGAATGTTTCTGTACTTTTCCTGGCGCATCATCTGAATGG
>JBFFRZ010000201.1:0-4960 GCA_041572715.1 Gammaproteobacteria bacterium | reverse complement strand
TATCTGGAATCCTGGCATCTTTCTCCGACACGCTATACACCCAGTTCAAAACATACGGCTATTCGTCAGCCGATGACGAATGCATACAATATCCCGCATGACGCCTATTCCATTCTATGGGAGTTAGCCAAGCGCCTGGATATAAGGGATGAGTACATCAAGCACATCAACAAGAATTGGGGATTGAAGACTTATCCGCTGGAAGCAGGCAAGGATTATTCAGCCCGTGATGCCACTGAACATTTGTGGTTGGAAAAGACCAAGGGTAAGGAATTTGACTATGCCTTAAAGCATGGCTTTAAAGGAAAACACCTGGCAGTCAAAGATACTTATCTCAAAGGAGTAGAAGCTAAGTTCAAAGGGCCTGGCAAACCGAAAATGAATTTTTATGCAGAACAACTCGTCGGTTCACTCAAGAACATCAAGAAACAGGTTAAGGCCAACAAAATCAGTAGCATAAACCTTGACTATTATGCGCTGGCATTGAATCCACTGCCGAAAAAGGATCATGCGTTCCCAGCGCCACACAAGGAGGCGACAGATTTCCCGTTCTATCTTATTACTTACAAGAGAATGTATCGTAACCAGGCAGGCAACACGGCACTAAACCCGATTCTGAACATGCTTGGCGGTGATACGGATACAAACTTTATTCTGATCAATCGCGCTGCTGCGAACAAGGCTGGAATAAACAACGGCGACCAGTTAGTCATAGAAACTCGTGTTGGCAAGGTTCAGGGATCAGCCAAGCTGACTGAGGGGATCCGACCAGATACCATTGCAGTGTCATATCATTATGGCCATCAGAGCAAAGATTTTCCTGAATATGCCAAGAAAGGTATCTGGATCAACACTGTGCTGGAACTGCATCCGGACGTGGTATCGGGGATGAACAGTTATAATGATACCAAATGTAAGGTCTACAAGGCCTAACGCGGAGGGTATGCCATGACAAAACTGGTACGAGTAATCGATATGGAGCGCTGCATGGGATGCCGTTCATGTATTGCAGTGTGTTTTACAGAGAACCACATTACACCTGATGCACCATGGAATGTGATGATAGAGCATGAGGTTGGGCAATATCCCTATGGGCGCACGGTGTTTGCCACTATGAACTGCATGCACTGTGAAGATGCCCCCTGTATGCGTGCCTGTGATGCTATCGGAGTCAAGGCAATCAGCAAAAATGAATTCGGCGTTGTGCTGGTGGATTATGACAAGTGTATTGGCTGCCAATATTGCTCAGCAGTATGCCCCTATGGTGTGCCACAGTACAACAAGACGGTAAACAGCCTGTATCCTGATGATGAAACGCCCTATGAAAGTTTATCGGCAGCTGACCGTCACCCGACGCACCGCAAGAAAGCCAATGTCGTGGAAAAATGTACTTTCTGCTGGCATAAGCTGGAAAAGGCGGTCGCTGATGGTAAGACTGATCGTATCGGTCAGGATCCTCAATACACACCAAGTTGTGACCTCGTTTGCCCGGTGAATGCGCGACTGTTCGGAGATATCGATGATCCGCATAGTGCAGTCTCAAAATACATTGGAGAGAAAAAAGCGGGTCAATTAAAGAAAGAATACGGGACGCGCCCTCAGGTTTATTACGTACTTCAGGGAGGTGATTTCTAATGATTAAACTTTTCCTCGCAACCTTCCTTGTCTTTGGTCTAAGTATGGCTTCTTTGGCAGAGCAGCCTACTACTACAAATTCGGCGCAGTTGGCAAGAGTAGCAGAACAGATTCGTCAGCACAGGATAGATGTAGGCGGCGATTTTTCTATGGACGAAAAGACCGGCCGATTTCATATAATTCATGCGGACAAAATGATGATGGATTGCTCGAATTGTCATTATGGTGATCAGTATCGGCCGGATTATCTCGATGTTAGCCGCGACAAGCCGTACCCTGACAAGGCTAAAGGTCAGTATGTACGTTCAGTTTGCCTCGGTTGTCATCAAAAAGGCGGCCTGGCGACACAATGGTATGATACAGGGACCCGCTGATCGACGAGAACGCCACGCAGTACCGGGAAATCGCTGAACATCGTAGTAAAATCTACTGGTTGCTTAGTGGATTTTTTCTAGAATCACCTACAGCCGACAGCCTCAAATCCTTGTGCGCGCATCTGGGGGCTCGTCCGGATAATTCTGATAGTGATGATGCCGCTCCATTGCTTGACGAACTGGAAAAGATTATACGATCTGTATCAGATCTTAATCACTACTCTCAGGAACTCAGCATTGAATACACACGCCTATTTCATGGATTACGAAAAGATCTGGATTTGCAGCCTCCCTATGAATCGGTACACCGTAAAACCCCTCATATTGGTGAGATCACGCAAGATGTCGTGACTGCCTATACTAAAGCCGGTTATGAGGAAATTTATGAATCGGCGGGTCCGCAGGATCATATAGGCGTTGAATTGCGCTTTCTATCCCTGCTTTGTTTTGATGAATCCCAGTTCTGGTCTACTGAAGAGGAAGAGCTGGCACAAGCCAGTCAGGACCGGCAATCAGAGTTTCTGTCACGGCACGCGATGGTCTGGATTCCTGCATATTGTGAAGCGCTTGAGCAAGCCTCCACACAACGTTATTTCCAGATCATTGCTGCCCTGACCAGGCATGTACTCGATCATGATCAGCAACTTCTGACGAATTTGCGCGATTACTACGTACGCAGTTGACTTCCAGGAACATGCTCGACATGCTCCGCGTTTGTAATTCCGTGTGGCTCACCACGAAAAATGATTTGATTGCAACATGTCACAACTAGTTAATCAGAATAATACTGCAGTAGCCGCCGCCATGGCCGTGCTTGATGAGCCTTTACCGGGACCGATCAAGTTCATTGATTACGAGGTACGGCGTTGTCTCCTGCTGATAGGGCCGGTTGTACCGGTATTTGAAATGGCGCGTTCGTTGCGTCACCAGTTCGATGTTGTTGCAGTGATCAATGAACCAAGACCTGAGTCTCGACTGATAGGGGTAAGTGTTATCAGGGCCCAACAAGTTGAACTTAGTGGTTATCTTGGACAGTTTTCTGTCTCGGCAAAAGATGATGACGGTAAACCGATTGATCTTGGGAAAAAATCGACCAACGAGGATGGCTACTTTGACCTGGTGCTCGATTTGTCGTCATCACCCATACTGAATCATGCCGTGCCTCCCTTAGGGTATCTTCGACCCGCTGACCGTGACCAGTACCAGGCTGTGCTATCCGATATTCCGTTGCTCAGTGGGGAGTTTCAGAAGCCAAAGTACTTTAATTTCGATCCTGAGCTTTGCGTTCACAGCCGCCAGCAGCTTGCGGGTTGTGATCGATGCCTCAAAGTTTGTCCAGCTGAGGCAATTATGTCAGGCGTGCGGAGCGTTTCTGTCGAACCACACCTGTGCCGTGGATGTGGAAGTTGCACCGCAGTCTGTCCAACCGGCGCATTCGGCTATACAGACCCTCCTGTCAGCGCCATCACGGAAAGGCTTGTTAATATGCTACGCGCGTACGAATATGCTGGCGGCAGCTTCAATAGTAACAGTCCGTGGGTTGGTTTTCATGACAATGAATGCGACCAACAGAAAAATTGGGCATCAGAAAATGGCATTACTTTGCTGCCGTTTCCCCTGCATGCGCCTGGCATGGTTTCCCTGGAGCTACTGCTAGCGCCTTTGGCATTGGGTGCGGCAGGCGTTGTGTTGGCGGTATCGGAAAAAATTCCAGCAATGGTGATTGATATGTTAAGTGCGCAGGTTGCGCTGGCAAGAGTGGTATTAAATCAGTTAGGTTATGATCGTCGTCATATACAGCTACTGTTAGACGGGGATGAAGGCACTGAGTCAATTGAAAGCCTTCCACTTAACAGTAGAGATGGCGATGAAGAGTGGTCTTACCCTGGCGATAAAGACCCTCATTCCCGTCTCTTACGCTTGTTTGGACGCTTGTCTCTACATTCAGACCGGCTTCCTGAAGTAGATGAAATAGAGCTGCCAAATTGGTCAATGTTTGGCACGTTGGAACTCGATACCCATTCTTGCACCATGTGTCTGGCCTGCACCAGTCTTTGTCCAGTAGGCGCGCTACAATCAGTAGGGCATGGCATTGAGCTGAAATTCCTCGAGTCATCTTGTATTCAGTGTGGTCTTTGTGAAGACGGCTGTCCCGAAAATGCAATCAAGCGTCGTCCACGCTTTTACTATCAAGCTTTGATAGACCAGGAACTGATAACACTCAATCGAACAACAATGGCTAGTTGTACAGAATGTGGTAAGCCGTTTATGTCGGATGCTTTGCTTACTGCAGCAATGAAGCATCTGGTCGGTGATAGCAATGAAATTCTGCATGCGCAACGAATGCTAAAGGTATGCCCGCAGTGCCGCGCCAGCAGTGCAATGCATGCGCAATTTCCGGAAATTACCGGTGACATCAATGATTAGAAACCATTACATCGTCATCAGGAATTCGGGTATTTGACTTCAAGAGTTGCTTAAGCAGAAAGCCGCTGTTTTCCTGCTGAGACCATATCGTAATAGCCAGATATAAAGCTGGAGACTCTACGAACAGTCTTTGAAATGACAAACCCGGTTACGGCCTCGGTTTTTTGCTTCGTATACCGCCTGGTCTGCCGAATGCAGCAATCCATCCTCTTCGCTGGCATCCTCGGGAAATGTAGAAATACCAATGCTGGTCGAGACTCTGACAAAAAGCTCACCATCGATGCGTATTTGGGTATTACTGACTGCACTACGAATCCGTTCAGCGACAATGCGCGCATGCCCTTCATTGCTTCCAGGCAAGATGACAATGAATTCCTCGCCACCATAACGATATAGCGTGTCATAGTCCCTGAGCTGATGATTGATTTCGGTCACAATCGTTTTCAATACGACATCGCCAGCCATGTGCCCATGGTTATCATTGACCGACTTGAAATGATCCAGGTCTATCATCAGGATCGATA
>JBFFRZ010000200.1:0-4960 GCA_041572715.1 Gammaproteobacteria bacterium | reverse complement strand
GTGAAGAGTCTGAGCGAACTGAATCTGCGTACTTTTGAGACCCTGGCATCAAAGCAGGTGGAAATCATGCAGCATTGCATGGATGCCGGTGTGAAGCAGACTGAAGTTTTGAAATCTGCGAAGGATGTGAACGGCCTGATGGCTGCACAGACTGAACTGGCTGCATCCTGTGCTGAGCAGTTCACTAATAACATTCTGGAAACTGCAGATATCCTGAAAACTGCCCAGGATGAGCTGTCAGGACTGGTTGAAGCTTCTGTTGCTGACGTTAAGGAAAACGTCAACAAGGTGACCGAGCTGAGCAAGAAAAGCGTTGATGAAGTAGTCCAGGCAAGCAAGCCAGCCAGGACGACTAAAAAAGCCGCCTGATCGGCTTAGTGAAGGAAATGGGCCTCTCACCTGAGAGGCCCGCACTTTAGACAAGGAGAACAACATCAATGTCTGATCAAAGGATTGCATTGGTTACCGGCGGTAACGGCGGCATTGGCAGTGCCATATGCAAGGAACTGGCCGATAAAGGTATTACGGTAATCGCTGGCTACTATCAGCCGGAAAAGGAAGCTGCTGAGAAATGGCAGGTGGGTATGAAAGCCGCGGGTTACGATTTTCACCTGGTTGGCGGTGACGTCAGTGATTTTGACAGTGCCGGCAATATGATCAAGGAAGCTGAAAGAAAAGTCGGCCCCATTGATATCCTGGTTAACTGTGCCGGCATTACCCGTGACAAGACACTCAAGCGTATGACGGCGGAACAGTGGAATGCTGTGATACGAACCAACCTGGACTCTGCATTTAATATGACGCAGCAGGTCATTGGTGGAATGCTGGACCGGGGTTATGGACGGGTGATTAATATTTCATCGGTCAATGGCCAGAAAGGTCAGTTTGGCCAGGCAAATTATTCCGCAGCAAAGGCCGGATTACATGGATTCACGATGGCTACTGCACAGGAAACTGCGCTGAAGGGCGTTACGGTGAATACCGTATCACCCGGTTATATCGCCACCGACATGACCAAGGCCATTGCGCCGGAAGTTCTGAACTCTATTACCCAGACCATACCGATGCGTCGTATGGGTGAGCCGGAAGAAATTGCCCAGGCGGTTGCCTGGCTGGCAGATGAACGTACGGCCTATGTTACCGGTGCAAACATACCGGTGAATGGCGGACTGTTTATGGCGGCATGATATTCGGGCCCAGTCATCCCAAAGGTCTCTCCTTCTCGTGTTGAACGCGAGACACTCAGGGCGCCCAGATCGGGCGCCTTTTTTTTATCCTGATACCAGGTGAGTGGGGGCAAGTGCTGCTGAGACATGGGGATGAGTCTGTTCTTTAAATATCAGTCGTTCACCCAAAGCTTTTCTGAAACAGTTCACATTTTATTCAGATACATTCAGCTATGATTGCCATGCCTGAAAAAATAATACGGGTCGGAAAACATGAAAAACCTCCTCATACTCGCAGCAATTATAGCCCTGGCAGTATTCGTAGATTGGGATGCGCTTCTCAGTAAATTCCAGTCAGGACCAAGTGGGCCACCTGTGCTGGAAGTTAACAGCCTCACCTGCAATGTTATGCAGGGGGAAGCACATACCAGCGCGATGTCCCGGCCACGTCATGCCGCAGTCTCCGGCTCAGTGACTAACATCAGCGAAAAGCCACTGAAGGTAACTGCAAAGATAAAATACCTGTGGCAGGACAAGACGCTGGAGATGTCAGGGAAACGTACAACACGGGTAAATCCATACCCGCTGGAACCTGATGAGACAGGAACATTTTCCCATACCCAGTATGATGTACCGGAAGAAATCGATTGTGTGATGAGTTTCGAAGATACGATGACCGGTAGTCCAATACCGTTTAGAGGACAGTTAAAAGCGAGTTCCTATTAGCCTGTATCAAAAATAGAAAGATTGCGGCCACACTGAATCGTTGTTGTCACTGGCGAGCAGGGCGGCGACTCGATGCGGCCCAAAGGTTATTTTACTTCGTTGAAGAAATAACCGATTCTGCCAGTACGGCATTCCAGTAGCACGTGGTCGTTTTTGTTCTTGTCCAGCACTTTCTGAAATTCTTCCAGTGTATGGATGCCCTTGCCGTTGGCAGTAATAATCAATTCACCCACTGGCCATTCCATCTGGTCCGCCTGTGTACCCTGGTGGATATGGGTGACCACAAGCGTGGGCTTGTTTTTCTGGATGGTCTGCAACATTTCAATCTGCGCGTCGACATCGATCTTCTGCATGGCCTCAATGATGTCCCAGCTTAGTTCCTGAATCACCATCCCAAATGCCTCGATATACTTCCTGTCATCGATAACAGGGTTTTGTATCACGCCCTTTTGCGGATCGCGCCTGGCCCGGGCCGAGGTGGTTTTCTGCTTGCCATTTCTGAGGTAAACAATCTTCACCATTTCACCAATCGGAATGAGCTTGATGATATCGAAGATATTCTTGTGCCGGTAAAGGCCTTCGGTGCTGATAACGATCCCGTGACGGTCGAATTCAATACCGTTGACTGACAGGATGACATCGCGCTTCTGAATACTGGCGGCTTCGAGAAACCCGCCGCTATCGACCCTTGATACAATAACGCCCCTGGCTTCCGCTTGCTTCAGAAGTGGATTGAAGTTTTCAGCGTTTTTCTGCAGGTTGCCACCGATGCCCGCAAAGTGCGGTTCGTTGTTACGAACGAGGTTGCTGATGATGATTTTGACGAAACTGGCGGGCGTGATATAGCCAATATTGGTGGCCTCCGCCATCACCGCGGTATTCAGGCCAACCACTTTGCCTTCTTCGTTGATGCAGGGGCCACCGGAATTGCCCGGGTTAATGGCGGCATTCGTTATATAACGCTCGGTACTGTATTCGGTACCGGAGATGAAGTTGGTGATCTCGCCACCAGTGATATTGGGTTCGACCATACCCATCGGGTAGCCGATAGCCTTGATTTCTTCGCCGCGCTGCGGGCTGGATTTGTCTTCGAGTTCCAGGTGCTCGATATCCTTGATGGCCAGTTTCTTGAAGCGCTCAAGTTCGTCGTCTGTCAGTTTCAGCAGGGCGACATCCGGTTCAAGCTTCTTTACCAGGCCGATGACCTCGGCCTCGAAACGCTCTTCACTGGTCAGCATGGAACTGATCTCAACCTTGATGGCATTACGGACAACATGCGCATTGGTGACGATATGTCCCTCGAGATCATTGTAGCGAACAAAAAACCCCGATCCGGACCATGCCCCGCTCAGCTTGATTGCGGGGTTCATGACAGACTGGATGTCCTCTTCCAGGTAGCCCTCAACATGGATTTGCACAACACCGCTGATCATGTCCCGGGCAATGTCGTTATGGTTGTTGTTTTTAGACATGAGTGAATTATACAAGCGAATGCTCATCAGGTCTCTGTTGTTGATTTGATGTATAGAGGAGTAGTCATGCAGCGGGGCAGAGTGGCTGGAACATCAGGTGTATAAACTGACGAGGATTCACGTGAGCAGGTTACGGTACGGCCGGATTCCGACAGTCAGATATTGTAAGTCTCAAAATGCCAGCAAGCGGTCTTTCTATGCTTGCTGATAAGACAGATGTATTTGGGTAATTGTTATCTATAATTGATGAGAGGATGACTCATACATATATTCTTTGTAAAAAATAAACATCAAATTCGAGTCAGGAATGATGGATACATTAGTGCCTGGTGAATTAATAGCACCAGGGTAAGTATGGAGCAAAAACCAATACAGAAAACCAAGCTGCTGCCTTTCGGTTTTGCCTTCATAATCATTATGATGACGGCACTTACTGTCGTAGGTGTGTACCGTATGCATGAAAACACCAGGCTCATGGAGCAGGTGGTTGAAGAAAATAATGTAAAAGTAGAGCTGCTACGAAAAATGTATATAGCGGCAAGAGAACGCTCAATATTCTTACTGAAAATGGCTGTCACTGATGATCCCTTTGAGCGAGATGAGTATTTTCTGGAATTTAACAAGATGGCAACCAACTTCGTAGTAGCCAGAAGAGAGCTTCGAGCTATGCCACTTGAACCAGAAGAAATTGAGCTACTTGATCAGCAAGACAGGGTAACTTCTGTTGTTGCGCCACAACAAAATGAAATTGCAGATTTGCTGGTAAATGATCAACTTGAAGTTTCTCGAGACATGATTTTAAAGGGTGCTATACCTGGCCAAGATCGAGTTTTAACAAGTCTTAACAAGGTACTCGATTTCGAGAGAAAGAAAGCTGCTGATGCACTTAATAATGCTAAATTAGTTGTGAAAGAAACTACGCGGTTTATGTCAATATCAGCAACACTAGTCATTATAATTAGCTTATTGATAGCAATATACGTAGTTAAAAAAGTTCGCAAGGATGAGTTGTTATTGATCCATGCAAAAGATACTTTGGAAGAGACGGTAGCAGAACGTACTCAGCAATTGAAAAATGCATTTGAGAATTTAAAGCAACATGAGGCCGAAATCGAAGAGAAGAACCAGGAACTTATGGCGCTATCTAATCAGCTTTCTAAATACCTTTCTCCACAGGTTTATTCCTCAATATTTTCAGGACAACAAGAAGTAAAACTTGATAGTAAACGAAAAAAGATAACAGTACTTTTCTCAGATATTGTGGGATTCACAAGCGCGACAGACCGCATGGAGTCCGAAGATATTACATATATTCTCAATGATTATCTCACAGAGATGACCAATATCGCGCTCAGTTACGGTGGCACCATAGACAAATATATTGGCGATGCAATTATGTTATTTTTTGGGGATCCTGAGTCTTTAGGCGTACGAGATGATGCAATCGCCTGTGTAAAAACTGCGATGGATATGCAAAACAAGCTGCCTGAACTCCATGAAAAGTGGCGGAAAGAGGGGCTAAATATTCCTATCACGGCCCGCATTGGCATACACACAGGCTATTGCACAGTAGGTAACTTCGGCAGTGATGATCGT
>JBFFRZ010000199.1:0-4969 GCA_041572715.1 Gammaproteobacteria bacterium | reverse complement strand
TTCCAGCCCCGCCTGCAGGGTGAGCAAACTACCGGCCAGGTTGCCACTGTCCACGGAAGAAACATATTGCGGACGTAACGGCTGCAACGTGTGCGTATCGTACCAGTTATAAAAGTGGCCGCGATAACGTTCCAGCTTTTCCATGGCGGCCAGGGTGTTCTTGGTGCGATGCAGAAATTCTGCAGCACAAATGTAGCCGAAGTCATAGGCCGCCTGGTTCGCCAATAGCGCCATACCCATGTTGGTGGGCGAGGTACGTGAGGCGATAGTTGGCAGCGGGTGTTCCTGGAAGTTATCGGGAGGCAACCAGTTGTCCTCGGGCCCAACAAAATCGGCAAAAAATCGCCAGGTTCGTCGGGCTATTGCGCGCAGGAACTTCTCTTGTTCAACTGTCAGGTTCGGTGCTGGCAACCGCAATGGCGTACTGATCCACCAGCCTATAACCGGTGATACCAGCCAGAGCAACAGTACCGGCAAAACCATAGACAAGTTCAAGAACGCTACCGACCATGTTTGCGACTGCATACCGACGCCAATGCTAACGAAAGTGCCTGCATTATCGTGAACCAGCGCCGGTGCTAGAGCCAGAGCCAGCGTAACTGACACAACAGGCGCGACCCACATCTCTTTAAAGAAATCGATCAAGCTACGACGGGCGTTACGACTCGCATAGGAATCCAGTTGCCAAAGCAGCAATCCCCGTCGCGTAAACAGCATACGAAGGCCCGAGCGCACGATCGCGTCCAGGCTAATTAACGTATCGTAGGGTAATAAAATCAAGGTAAGTAACGCGAGCACGATTGGGTGAACAACCGACTTGCTGGTAAGAATCAGGTGCACCAGCCAATCACGTTCTTTTGGTCTGTGGACCAGTTCGATCACTGCAGCCAACAAGGGGGGCAACAATACCACGCTTGCTACCAGCAGGGTCCACACCCATGCCGGTCCCGGACCAAACAACCAACCGCCTGTCAACAAGGCAAATAACGCTGGCGACACCAGGCTACGTCGCAGGTTGTCAAAGATCTTCCACACTGACAAGGCCGACAGCGAATTTGTTTGCCACTTCGGCTTGGATCCATCTGATGCAGGTGGCCCTGGCACACGCGACAACAACCAACCGGCAATTTGCCAATCGCCGCGTATCCAGCGATGTCGCCGACTGGTTTCAATGGCATAGCTGTCCGGGTGCTCTTCAATAAAATCGACATCTGTTACCAGTGCCGAACGCGCATAGCCGCTTTCCAGCAAGTCATGACTAAGAATGAGATTTTCCGGAAAACGTCCATCGACAGCCTGACGAAATGCATCCACATCGTAAATTCCCTTGCCGATGAACGACCCCTCGCCGAAGATATCCTGATAAACATCCGATACTTCACGCGTGTAGGGGTCTATGCCGGACTCACCCGCATATAATTTGGTAAAGCGTGACTGGCCTGCACTGGTTAAGCTGATCGAAGCGCGTGGTTGCAGGATCGCATAGCCTTCAACTATGCGGCCCTTACTGGCATCGTATACGGGCCGATTCAGTGGATGCGCCATATTACCGATCAGTGTGCGTGCCGTGTCACGAGGAAGCTGGGTATCGGTATCCATAGTGATGATGTACTTGATTGAGCCGAGTATGGATTCATCACCGACAATATCCGAAAAGGCGACGCGCCCCTCCCCGCGTAGCAAGGTGTTGAACTGTTCCAGCTTGCCGCGCTTGCGCTCATAACCCATCCATACACCCTCGTATGGATTCCACACCCGGGGGCGGTGAAAAAGGTAAAAGATACATTCACGATCTTCGCGATAAGTATCATTCAGCGCTTGCACAGCGGCGCGCGCATAAGCAATGAGTGCGGCATCGCCAGGTAAAGTTTCCTCGGGTGCATCGCGAAAATCTGTCAGCAAGGCAAAGAACAGATTCGCATCACGGTTGCCAAGATAACGAATCTCAAGCGCTTCAAGAAGATCATCAATTTCTTCTGGCTTACTCAGCAAGGTGGGAACAACCACCATCGTGCGATGAATATCCGGAATACCCCTGGAGAAATCCAGACGCGCCAGCGCACGTGGCGGTAAAACAAGTGTGACCACCATATTGACTAACGGTATGACCAGTGCCGATGCACCAATGACGCCGGTTAATGCGAAAAACCAGAGGCGCCAGTCAGCCACATCGAGGCCGACAAAGGAAACAAGCATCATTGATGTCATTAAAACGGTGATCAATACGATAGGTGCAAGGTAAAGCAGCAGGCGAGCGCGCTGGCTTACCCGGCTAATCCGCAGTTTCCATGGCAAACGGCAACCTACTGCACGCTCCAGCAAATGTCGGCCGTGGTCAATCAGGTAGTATCCAACATGCGCACTGCGGTCATTGCGCGGCGCTTGCTTGGTTGCAGTTTGAGCGAGTGTAATGGCCTCGCGCGCGACCTTCACCTCACTGCACGATCCTGCCCTCGCAACCTCCTCAATAACGTGGCGGTAGCGATCGCGAGTAGCAAAATCCTGGCTGGCATACAGGCCCGCCGGGTCTTCATGCAATGTCTGCTCTACGACACTGAGCGACTCGACATAATTACGCCAGTCTATTGAGCCAATAAAACGCAGACTGCCAATCGTGTTTGCGATGGAGATCTGGTTAGTCGCGGCAGTACGACCTGCCGCCGCCGCTAATTGCGTTGCGGTCACGCCCTGTTCGAGTAGTTTATGTTCGACCCAGGTTTGAACAAATGCCATCGCGGGGCCTTGAGCCTGAAGTCTGGCGTAAAACTCCTCCACAAATGGTGCTGTCAGTGGCACATCTGCATTGGCAAACTCGGCCAGCAACTGGATAAGCTGTTTAGGCTCCTTTTCCGCTGTTGCGAGCATACGGTCTGCCCAGGTGATAGCGGTGTCGAGTTCCTCTCGTCGATGGGCGATGCGTAATGCTACACGGCGCAGGTTTTCCAGCAGCGCCAACTGCAACATGATCGGGAATGCCCATAACTCGCCTAGCTGTAAGGGCTCAGCAGTCTGATAGGCGGCAATGAAGTGGTTGGCATTGTCACTGTCGACATGGCCACCCATGTGAGAAATCAACTCCAGTGCAAGATCATAGATACGCGGGAATCCGGCCGAGGACCCATCAATTAGTCGGGGGAGCTGGCGACTATAGCCGCGTGGAAGATGCCGATGCGCCAGACTGATCTGCTGTTCGATGAGATAAAAGTTATCGAGTAACCAGGCCTCTGCCGGCACGATACGTTGCCCCGGCCTCACAGCGGCCGTCACAATATCATATGCCGTCTGCAAGACGCGCGCGTTGTCCGCCAGCCGTGGTAACAACCTGTCCGGTCCGGGCCGCAAATCGATATTATGCTGTCCAGCGAGCGTTACCGCGTGACGCTTTAGTTGCTCGATGCTGAATAATTCAGCCTCCAGTAACTCGACATCACCATCGTTACGCAAGGAATTTCGTGTAGCCTTAGAAAATATAAAATTCTTAACTGTTATGACCTTATCCTCGTTTAATCGTGTAGATACCCAGCCCGGTACCGGCATTACAATCTGATATATCGGGCAAGCTCATAGCGCGCTCGTTCAGCACTATCAGTCTTAACTGGTGAAGCATCAGGGTGTGGCGGCTTCGACTCTGAATCGTGCTCATAAATCACAATGCAGCATTAGACCGGAGGTTGTGCTGCGCTTTTCCAGGGCGCTGGCAAGAGGTCTGGGAAGTTGTCTTGCTATGCAGGATAAGTATAGTCTGCGGCGGCCGGAAAAACTGATAAAGCCGGGCAACGTTCACAAAATCAGGCTATATGCCACGTTATACCGGGCATTTAAATATGATCTGAAGTTGTGTAAACAGAATATTCTATACGTATAGCGTTACAGCCACTTAAATTTTCAGAGGGGTCCAGGTCAAACAAACCCCGCAGCCTCCACGATGACTCATGGAGGGATTAATCAACACGAACTAAAAAACAAGATGGTACATCAGACTATTATAACGCCCGGCGCTTTTTTGAGTTCTATCTTGGCGTGCTTGGCCTTTCTCTTTTCCTTGGCCGTCATAATCGGTTTTTTCTTGTCTTCCTTATTGCCTTTTTTTTCTCTACTCATGGTATTACTCCTTGTGTTTGCCGGTAAACCTTTAGTCTCGCTATGCCGGGATCAGCTGGTAAAGCTGACCCGGTGCTGACTTTGACGAGGTATAGCCATATGTTGCGTATATCTGCTCGCGTTTGGCCTGAAGACATGGATTTTTGAAGCTTCAGCTTCTCCTGTCCCAACAGATGCCGCTGCCAGCGAATATCAATCTATATACAATGTGCCGTCTCAACCACCACGGTCATCTTCGTCGGTTGCGGCGAAAGGTAACCGCTGATTGGGATGATCAAGCGGCATATCGATATATGCCTGCTTGGTTTCTTCACCATCAAAATACATCGTCAGATTGCCATCCTCCAGTTTTGGATGAGGCTTCAAGCTGTTGATATCTTTACCATTCATTGGATCAGTAGTGCTGATACGCCAAGTGGGTTCATGCAGGCGAGAACTCTGTGTTTTATCACGGTCCAGAATATCGGTCTTGCTGTTGTCCAGCCACGCGACATTACTGGAAGTCGTGTAAGGTGGTTTGGTGGTGTTTGCGTCTTTTGGGCTGATGAAGTTGAACATGGGAATCTCCTGTAATAATCACTTCCGTTTTTAAGTCGTACCTGATGCGCGACTCCCCACGAAAACTTCATTGCTTGCTGGCTTGCACCCATTGGGAACAAAGCTGGTGATCTGATATCACTATATACCTTTCTCTGATAATAGATACTTATATCCACATCAGTAAGAATCTATCCCGTTCGCTGCTGTACTATTAATACATTAATTTGCTCATATCGATGAAACAGAGGATATTGCCTCAAGTACAAGCACTTCCCCTATCCGTTTGTAACTCGCTTGCCCGCAACGACAGAACCCCGCGGTGCCCCTT
>JBFFRZ010000198.1:0-4970 GCA_041572715.1 Gammaproteobacteria bacterium | reverse complement strand
AATTCAGTGCTTCGGGCTGATCACCGGCGCACTAGCGATAGTATCCCTTACCCGGAATCACATGCCTGACTCCTCCTTCCGGTCTGGACACATCATTTAACCTTCTCGGGATCAGGTGGATATGACAATGAGATATGGTCTGGCCGGCAACTTCTCCCACGTTTGTACCGATATTAAACCCCAGCACAGACTGATCTTTTGCCTGGATGATCTTTTTCATCTGTTTGAGCAGCGAATCACACGCGATCAACTCCTGCTGATTCAGCGCAAAATAATCGGCAACATGGCGCCTGGGAATAATCAATGCATGAAGTTCTGCAACCGGAAAGGCATCAAGCAGCGCGAGTGCATATCGATTTTCGGCAATAACCAATGCAGTATTGCCCATGTCACAGAATATACATTGATTGTTTTCCTGCATAAGCCCAACCCGCCAGAAGTATCAACAAACACAACCCGTGTCACCCGGATTTGCTGCACATGATATTAAAATCATCCAATTACTTGACGACTTAATCCGCCTCGGCCACCCTTCACGCCCTGAGTGACGGTCAATATGCAGAAAAAAGACAATATATACGAACAACCGCTGGAATATACAGGTAACTTTGTATTTGATGAGAAGGTTGCCCGGGTATTCCCCGACATGGTGAAGCGATCGGTCCCGGGATACAGCAATGTGATTGCCGGTACCGGCCTCATAGCTGCAGAATACATCCAGCCCGGCAGCCGTTGCTATGACCTGGGTTGCTCAGTGGGCGCCTCCACGTTCGCCGCGCTGGAACAAATTCGGCAGGATGACTTCGAAATCATCTGCGTCGATAATTCCGCAAGCATGATCGAGCAGTGTCAGCAGAATATCGCTGCCACCAATCATGCCGGCAAGGTATCCTGTATCTGCGCTGACATACAGGATATCGGCATCATCAATGCCTCGGTAGTAATCCTCAACTATACATTGCAGTTCGTCCCCCTGGAGCACCGTGATGCGCTGCTGCAAGCAATACATCACGGCATGAACCCGGGTGGCGTACTGGTACTGTCCGAAAAACTGGCATTTGATTCACAGGCCGAGCAACTGCATCAAACCCGGCTGCATGAAGCATTCAAAAGAACACAAGGTTACTCGGAACTTGAGATCGCACAGAAACGGGCAGCCCTGGAAAATGTACTGATCCCGGAATCACTGGATACCCATCTGCAACGTCTCGCACGAGCCGGGTTTCGGGACGCACAGCTATGGTTTCGCAGCATCAACTTCGCGTCCATGATGGCATGGAAATAGTCGACTACCCGCACCTGCAGCAACTTCTGAAACAAAATGGCCTGTGGGACTGGGGCCATGAACTGCAGGCAATCATCCAGGAATTTATTCAACGCAACCCGCACGGCAGAACCGAACGCTGGCTGCAGACGCTGAATAATCTGCCATCTATTCAGGCCCAGATTGTGAAGCTCGACGCTCCTGCGGTCACGGTATCCACCAGTGGGCCGGTAGACCAGGCCCTGATTAGACAGGAATTAATGAGCCTGTTTCCATGGCGCAAGGGACCCTTCCATATTCACGGGATCGATATTGATACCGAATGGCGCTCCGATATGAAATGGGACCGCCTGCAGGCCCATATCGCCCCCCTCGACGATCGCCGTATACTCGATATCGGCTGCGGCAATGGTTATCACTTATGGCGCATGCTGGGTGCTGGCGCACGCTGCGTCGTTGGCGTTGATCCGATGAGGCTATACACAGTACAGTTCCAGGCCATTCGCCACTTCGTTGGCCAACATCTACCTGCCACCATACTGCCAACGGGCATTGAAGAACTGCCTGCGCATATGCCGGTATTTGACAGCGTATTTTCCATGGGCGTGCTCTATCATCGGCGTGATCCGATCCAGCATATGCATCAACTGGCATCACTCACCAGGCCAGGTGGCGAACTGATTGTCGAGACACTGATCATTGACGCAGAAGAAAGAGTCTCATTACAACCGCAGGAACGTTATGCGCAGATGAGAAATGTATGGCACATCCCTTCGATACCGCTGTTACTGGAATGGATGCAACAGGCCGGTTTGAAAAATGTTCGCGTGATAGATGTCTCTGCTACAACAGAAGAAGAGCAGCGCACTACTGAATGGATGCCATTTCATTCACTGAAGGATTTTCTGCACAGCGAGGACAGGCACAAAACCATTGAGGGCCATCCCGCCCCGGTTCGTGCAGTCGTAATCGCTAACGTATAGCGTCAGTCCCCGCCAGTACCATGATCTTTATCGTAGCGGGCAAACAGGTCACGTGCTGCCTGCCCGTAGCGAAGAATCCACTGCTGTTTTACCTGCTCACTGATACGTGCGCCGCGTTGTAACTGCTTTTGCAGACGCCGCAGGCCCTCTTCCGATATCCGGTCGACACGGCTGACGCCCGGCTGCCTTTCGGAACCATTCATTGGTCCTGACGATCTTCATCGTCGGTTTTTTGCTTGCCGGCCGACACCACGCTGATGAACTTGACCAGCAGCACTAACCACATCAGGACAAACAAGCCCGCCATCACGTATGCGAATATATCCATCAACCAGCCTCTTTTTTATCAAATAACAGCAAAAACACCGCACTGACGATGATGACCAGTGTGCCACACACACCGATCATCATGGTATGTAACGGAAATACCCAGGATTCATCAGCAAACCAAACCTTGCCCGCAGTTGCCCAGGCAACAAACACCACGCCAACAAGTGTCGCGACGAGCGCCTGTAATGATGACAGCCTGTGTAAAAGCAGGGCGATCAGAAACAATCCCAACATGCCACCACCAAATATAGCGGACAGCTTCCACCAGACATCCAGCGCAGTTTTCGCATTGATCATGCTCAGGCTTGCCAGGGTTGCAATTATACCGATCACTGCCGTGGTCAGTCGTATGACCCGTAACTGGGTATGATCATCTGCCCCGGGACGAATGATTCGACGATAAAGATCGATCGTATAGGCCGTCGCGGAACTGTTCAGCGAAGAATCCAGCGTGCTCATGCCAGCTGCCAGTACGCCGGCAATCACCAGTCCGACTAGCCCGACAGGGAGTTCATTGACAATAAAATAGGGAAACACCTGGTCGGCCTTTTTCGGCAGGTTTTCAACCGGCACGTTCAGATAGTACACAAACAGTGCGGTACCGATCATGAAAAACAGGGCCGATACCGGTATATATAACAGGCCACCCAGCCACAATGACTTCTTTGCTTCCCGTTCGGTCGGGGCTGAAAGAAAACGCTGCACATAATTCTGATCAACTGAAAAGTTTTTCAGGTTCTCGATAATCCCAAAGATGAAAATTACCCAGAAACCCTGCACGATCAGATTCGGTTGCATACTGCCAAGCGCAAACTTGTGCTCTCGTGAGGCGGTCGCACTTAACTGTTCCCAGCCTCCCGGCATATTGCCGATTAGCAGGAACAAACATGCAATCCCGCCAACAAACAGGACGACAGACTGCACCACGTCCGTCCAGATCACCGCGGCAAACCCGCCAAGCAGGGTATAGAAGATGGTTAAAAGGCCAAGCAGCAGAATCAGTGTCGTCATACCGATATCAAGTAACGCTGCCAGCGCCAGCGCTGTCAGATACAGGACCACGGCGAAGCGCCCGATCTGCAGTAGAATATAGGCAACACTCATATATACCCTTGCCCATAAACCAAAACGCTGTTCGAGGTATTCATAGGCGGTGGTTTTTACATTATTCCGATACAGCGGGATGAACCAGCGCGCTGCGATCCAGACTGCGATTGGCAGCGTCAGGGAAAATACAAAAGGCCGCCAGTCCGATGCATAGCTTTTACCCGGATTCGCCAGAAAACTGATACTGCTGAGGTAGGTCGCGAGCAGTGATAAACCGATAGCCCAGCCTGGTATGATCTTGCCGGCCAGGGTAAAACCCTCCATGTTGCCACTGCGCCTGACAAACCATGCACCAAATGCGGTGGTCCCCAGGATATAAAAGATAACGACCAGATAGTCGACCAGTGATACCGAATGTGTCATGTAAAGTCCCTGATAGCGTCCTTCAGCAACTGGATAAACTGCCTGGTCGCTGGACCCGTTTCCTGTTTATTGCCGTATACCAGGTTCACCGGTACCCGATAACTGCCACCCTGTTCCATCAATAGCGGCTTCAGTACCCCCAGATCCAGCAATCCCTGTATCTGCTGCCTGGGCAGCCAGGCAAATCCCAGCCCGTTCGCGACCAGGTCAATGGCTGCCGCAAAACTGCTGACTGTCCACTTCTGCTCATTCTGGACCCAACCCGCATCGCGCGGCCGCACGCCCGAGTCCCGAATGACGATATGTACCGCATGCCTGAGCCGCTCAACCCCGTAGGGGTGTCCATTATCCTGATGCAAGCCATGATCACAATGTGCCACCGCCAGAAACTCAACATCCATCAGGTTATCGTACAGGTAGCCGGCTGGCACGATCGGGCTGATGGCCAGATCCACGGCACCATCCTCCAGTGCTTGACTCACCCCGGAAAGTACCTCTTCGCGCAGGTGAATACGGGTACCGCGACTGACGGGCTCAAAGCGTTTCAGGGTCTGCAGGATAATCTCTGTCGGCAGTACATTTTCTACCGCCAGGCGGATATTGGGCTCCCAACCCCGGCTCAGCTGCGCCGCGATGGACTCCAGTTCATTGGCCTGCTCGGTAAGCCGACGTGAGCGCTCCAGCATGACCCTGCCCGCCTCGGTCAGTTCGGCCCGCCGTCCCTGGATTTCGAATAACTCCAGCCCTAGAGATTCCTGCAGCTTGCGAACAGCATAACTAATCGATGACTGGCTACGGTGCATCGCCTGCGCAGCCTGGGCAAAGCCGCCCATGTCAATAATGGCCTGAAATACCAGCCACTGGTCCAGGGTCACCCTGATTGCCATATCTATCTACTTTTTCGATATTTATTAACATATTTT
>JBFFRZ010000197.1:0-4971 GCA_041572715.1 Gammaproteobacteria bacterium | reverse complement strand
TGCGACATGGGGTACCCCGGACTGGGATGATTACAAGGTTTACGTTGGCAAGAGTCTGGGTGGTTTTGATTTCGAACTCGCCGCCGTAGGAACTGACCTGAGTAACAATGACTGTTTCGGTGGCTCTGACTGGTGTGATGACACTGTGGTATTCACGGTTTCCAAGTCATTTGAATAAGCATATCTGAGCAAGGAGAGCCAAGATGAAAATGGTTACGGCAATTATCAAGCCGTTCAAGCTGGACGATGTGCGAGAAGCGTTGTCCGAGATCGGCATTCAGGGCCTGACGGTGACCGAAGTGAAAGGCTTCGGTCGCCAGAAAGGCCACACCGAGTTGTACCGCGGAGCGGAATACGTGGTCGACTTCTTACCCAAAATCAAAATGGAAATCGGCATCAAGTCTGACCTGGTTGACCAGGTTATTGAAGCTATTTCCAAGGCGGCTGGCACTGGCAAGATCGGTGACGGCAAAATCTTCGTAACATCAGTTGAGCAGGTCGTACGTATACGTACCGGTGAAGCTGGCGAAGAAGCGCTGTAAAGCAGGAGATATTGTTATGGAAAATAATATTTACGAGCTCCAGTACGCGATCGATACCTTTTATTTTCTGGTCATGGGCGCGTTCGTTATGTGGATGGCCGCAGGCTTTGCCATGCTGGAATCAGGCCTGGTCCGATCGAAGAATACAACGGAGATACTGACCAAGAACGTCGCACTGTATGCGGTTGCCTGTACGATGTACATGATCTGTGGATATCACTTCATGTATGGCGGCGGCTACTTTCTTTCAGGCGTGGACACTGTTGGTAGCCTGGATGTTGCCGGCGTACTGACACAGTCCGCAGAAAACGGTTTTGATGGTGATTCAGTTTATTCTGGCGCATCAGACTTTTTCTTCCAGGTCGTGTTCGTCGCTACCGCGATGTCAATCGTATCCGGCGCCGTTGCTGAACGGATGAAGCTCTGGGCATTCCTGGCTTTTGCCGTGGTAATGACCGGCGTGATCTATCCGATGGAAGGCAGCTGGACCTGGGGTGGTAACTCGGTCTTCGGCCTGTATGAACTGAGCTATAGTGATTATGCGGGTTCCGGTATCGTACACCTTGCCGGCGCAGCAGCTGCTCTGGCAGGCGTCATCATACTTGGTCCACGTAAAGGCAAATACGGCAAGGATGGCAAAATCAATGCTATTCCAGGTGCCAACCTGCCGCTGGCGACATTGGGTACATTCATCCTGTGGATGGGCTGGTTTGGTTTCAATGGTGGTTCAACCCTCAAGCTTGGCGGCATCGCCGTTGCTAACGAGGTAGCCTATGTATTCCTGAATACCAATGCAGCAGCAGCGGGCGGCCTGATCACCGCGTTGATTGTTGCACGCATCGTGTTTGGTAAGGCTGACTTGACCATGGCGTTGAACGGGGCCCTGGCTGGTCTGGTGGCAATTACTGCCGAGCCGGCTGATCCTACGGCACTTACTGCGACCCTCATCGGTGCGGTTGGTGGCGCACTGGTGGTCTTCAGCATCGTGCTAATGGACAAGCTTAAAATCGACGATCCGGTCGGTGCAATTTCAGTGCACGGTGTTGTCGGTATCTGGGGTATCTTTGCGGTACTGATCTCCGATGCCGAGGCGACCTTCATGGGTCAGCTGGTCGGTATGGCGACCATCTTCGTATGGGTATTCGTTTTCAGTCTGATTGTCTGGATTGTGCTCAAAGCAATCATTGGCATCAGGGTAAGCGAGGAAGAAGAGTACGAGGGTTGTGATATTGGTGAATGTGGTCTGGAGGCTTATCCGGAATTCACTACTGGCACGCACTAAAAGCAGTCATAGTGCTGTTCGATACAGGACGGCCCCGGGAAACCGGGGCCGCTTTTTTACGTTTGAGACAGTCGAAAACTGGTTAGTGAGTGAACGCCAGTCTTTAATCGTCAGCCTTGCTACCGTATAGTGACGCACCATATTTGGTCAGTCTCTGCTTTTAATATTAACTGGATGTATCGGGAAACTCAGGAGGAAATACGATGAAAATGGTGACCGCCATAATCAAGCCCTTCAAACTGGACGATGTCCGCGAGGCGTTGTCCGAAATTGGTGTGCAGGGGTTAACAACAACAGAGGTCAAGGGATTCGGCCGCCAAAAAGGCCACACCGAACTATACCGGGGTGCAGAATATGTGGTCGACTTTCTGCCCAAGGTGAAACTGGAGATCGCGATTGGCGATGATCAGGTCGACGCAGTCATCGATGCGGTAACCAAATCTGCCCAATCGGGGAAGATTGGCGATGGCAAGATATTCGTGACCAATATAGAACAGGCCATTCGTATCCGCACTGGCGAGTCAGGCGAAGAAGCCTTGTGATGTAGACATAGGGGGATCAACGCAATGAAATTACTAAAATTCACCATGCTTGCTACAGCATGCTTGCCCGGGCTGGCATTCGCGCAGGAGGCACAGCTGAACGAGGCGAATACCAGCTGGATTCTAACTTCCACCGCACTGGTGCTGTTTATGACCCTCCCCGGGTTATCCATGTTTTACGCCGGCCTGGTACGCAGCAAAAACGTGCTGTCCGTATTTATGCAATGCTTTGCCGTTGCCTGTTTGATGTCAATTCTCTGGTTTGCAGTTGGTTACAGCATCGCCTTTAGTGAAGGCAACGCTTTCCTGGGGGACTTCAGCAAGGCATTTATGGCCGGGGTTGGCCGTGATACACTCAGTGGCGATATACCGGAAAGCCTGTTCATGGCGTTCCAGATGACGTTTGCCATAATAACCCCGGCGCTCATCGTGGGTGGATTCGCAGAACGTATGCGTTTCTCGTCCATGCTGCTGTTTTCTGCGTTCTGGTTACTGCTGGTGTATGCGCCGATTACCCATTGGGTATGGGGTGGTGGTTGGCTGGGCAGCATGGGACTGTATGATTTTGCGGGTGGTACGGTGGTGCACATTACTGCAGGGGTTGCGGCACTGGTCGCCGCGGTGGTAATGGGATCACGTAAAGGGTTTCCGACCACAGCCATGCCGCCGCATAACCTGGCGATGACGGTAGCCGGCGCAGGTATGCTGTGGGTTGGCTGGTTTGGCTTTAATGGTGGATCTGCACTGGCCGCTAACGGCGATGCCGCGATGGCGATTCTGGTTACCCATATTTCTGCTGCATGCGGTTCATTGATGTGGATGGCCATGGAATGGATCAAGCACGGTAAGCCATCCGTGCTGGGTATCGTCACAGGCATGGTTGCCGGTCTGGGTACGATTACCCCGGCGTCAGGCTTTGTCGGTCCCGCCGGCGCCATGGTGATCGGTTTGCTGGCTGGCTTCGTTTGCTATAACGCCACGACATTCCTTAAGCAGAGACTGAAACTCGATGACTCCCTGGATGTATTTCCAGTTCATGGTGTTGGCGGGATGCTGGGCACATTGATGGCGGGTATTTTTGCATCTACTGAGCTCGGTATTTTCAGCGGCTATGGCTTTGCGGACGGAATCAGCTCCATGGGAGGCCAGGTAAAAGTTCAGCTGATCGGTATATTCGCAACGCTGGCCTATACTGTCGTACTAACGTTTGTCATCCTGAAGGTTGTTGATGTGTTAACAGGTCTACGTGTTGATTCGGATGAAGAAACCGAAGGTCTTGATCTTGTACTGCACGATGAACGGGGCTATGACCTGTAAGAATATAAACAGGTAACCTGTTCATTAGTTCTGGATAAGCTGGAGTAAAAAGGCCGCAAATTTGCGGCCTTTTTATTTTCAGACGTCGAGCATGGACTAGAGATTTTTCTCATGCCCACTCTTTCGTGCACATGTTTGCCATAGCGCTATGGGAGAGGTTGATGGACGGATTTTCCATGGTTATCTGGATGGGTAGCATGGTTCGGACACCGCGATAATCGATTCATGATGGGGTACATACATGCCGATAAGCACCCAATGTTGGCTCGTTAGTTCAATGTTGAGATAGCAGACCATTTCCGAGTAAGGTTTGCCGCTCTATATAAAGGGATCAAATAGTAGGCCTCTTTGTAAAGAGGCCTTTATTTTAGCCGTGGGAGATAAAGCTTTCTGTTTGCCTGTTTGGCGAGCTAATATGAGAATGCGGTTAGAATATGACATGAAAAACGACGGTGGCACGTGCCTTTTGTGGCATAAGTTTCAGCTAAAACAAAGACTTTAGATCCGGGGTGGTTGATAGCAACACTGTAGTATCTGGCGACAGTTTACATTGTCGCCTGTCCGGAACCTGGCGAGTAGTTGCGTAAGACAGCCAAGCAGTATGCCCATGCAGCGTATGGCAAATGAAGTTTATGTGAATTTGTCTATAATGTGCCGCAGATGGCAAGCGCGAGATGAATTTTCGTCCGAAAAAGCCAGGTAATAATAAGAATCATGGCGTCACCAGCAAAGGAGAATACTGCCGGTATAAATTTCCTGACCGGCCCGAATTATGAGAAGCGTCAACATCACCTTCAGGGCAGCCGTATTTATTCTTGGGATTCTGGGCATTGCCGCTGTACTGTCCTACCTGGTGTTTACCAGGTATGTGGAAGATTATGAACGCCACCAGAAGGAACTTGCTGAACAGGCTATTCGCTCGGTCATAAGCGAACTGGATACCACGCTCAATGAGATCAAGCGCGGCACCAGGTTATTCGTGTTTCATAATAAAGACCTTATCTGGGAGATGAGCCAGAACCCCGAAAATGAGGTTACCTACAGCAAGATTGAAAAATTGTTGCGTGAACATTTCCCGGAGGAATATTACTCGTTCACTATTTCAGACCGTGAAGGCAATCTGATATACGATGATTTTGGGGAGACGATTGGCCCGCTTTGTCGCCGCAATATCCAGCAGGCGCTGGAGGCCAGGAATAAATCTTCAGTTGTCGTACATCCGGGGCCCGGGGAATATCACATTGATATTATGGTTCCATGGAAGTATGAAAATGTTCAACAGGGAATA
>JBFFRZ010000196.1:0-4982 GCA_041572715.1 Gammaproteobacteria bacterium | reverse complement strand
CTGAAGGGCATGTAGTCTCGCAATTCCTGCAGGTCAGGCAACGATCCAGGTGGGCTTGTGTGATCCGGCCAGTCTCATTGCCTTCGAGGAACTGTTTGATCAGGTAGATGCGGCCCCGTGGTCCATCCAGCTCGTCACCCAGAATCTGGTAGGTGGGGCAGGTGGCATTACAGAACCCACAGTGAACACATTTTCTCAGAATGCGATCAGCGAGTTGTCCATGGCTGGTAGCCAGTATCTCTTTAGTCAGGTTGGTTTGCATGGCTATAGGTCCCGGTACATTACGCCACGATTCAGAATTCGATCTGGATCGAATGTATCCTTGAGGCGTTGATGGTACTTGTTGATGAGTGGGTCCAGCTCGGGGCGCAGATACTTTTGATCGTCATGTTTCCAATGCTGTACATTTCCCCCGGCTTGATCAGCCACCCGTAGTATGTTCTCCGGAGGTTCAGCAGAATGTAGCCATCTCTGGGCTCCGCCCCATTCAATCAACCACTGTCCTTCAACAGTCAGCATGCAGGTCGCTGGCGATAGCGAGATGCGCCAGTAATCGTTAACAAAAAAATCAAGTTGATGGTCGCGTAGTGAATTCCAGAATTGCACGTCTTCGTGTACATCGCCACCAATGTTGTTGCGAGCGGCCTGGATTCCAGCTTCAGTTCCGGCAATACGGATGTAAAGTGTGTTATCCATCCAGCATGCACCGGTAAGTGGTAATGACTGTCCTGATAGACGGTTGATGTATTCTATTGACTGGTCGGCCGATTGCTCCAGGACAAGGGTCAATGTCTGTTCTGGCAAAGGCAACACCTTGATGGAAATATCAAGGATAAGACCCAGTGTTCCATAGGCTCCTGCCATCAGTCGCGATACATCGTAACCGGCTACGTTCTTCATCACCTGGCCACCAAATGTCAAAACTTCGCCTTTTCCGTTGATGATCCTGGTACCGAGCACGAAGTCTCTTGCAGAACCATTCCATGGTCTTGAAGGGCCCGAAAGTCCTGTGGCGATGGCCCCACCAATTGTGCCCTGTCCGTCGAAGCAGGGAGGATCAAAAGCCAACGTCTGTCGCTGTTCTGCCAGTGTCGCCTGAAGCTCCTGAATGCCAGTGCCGGAGCGAACAGTGACAACGAGCTCTGATGGTTCATATGAGATGATTCCGGTATGTTCGAGGGTACTGAATTCCTCGCCTTCATTCCCATGACATAGAAATGACTTGGAATTATGGCCCATGATCCTGAGCTGTTTGCCTTGCTGGCATGCTCCGGCGATCTGATCAGCCAGATGTTTATGCCGATCTGACATCAGAATCTTTCCAGTTCAGGATGAGGTAATTGTCCGTTGTGAACATGCATTGCGCCCAGCTCCGCACAACGATGTAATTCAGGTACAGCCTTGCCAGGATTGAGCAGCCGCTGCGGATCGAAAGCATTTTTTATGGCATGGAAATGCTCCAGTTCAAGCGTCTGGAACTGGACACACATCTGATCGATTTTTTCTATGCCGACACCGTGTTCCCCGGTGATACTGCCACCAACTTCGACACAGAGCTCGAGTATTCTGCCACCGAAGCTTTCTGCCTTTTCGAGTTCACCGGGCTTATTGGAGTCATAAAGAATCAATGGGTGCAGGTTGCCATCTCCAGCGTGAAATACGTTGGCTACATCGAGTTCATATTCCGCGGAATATTCATAGATACGCTTGAGTACTGAGCCCAGGTGTTTCCTGGGTATGGAGCCGTCCATGCAATAGTAATCGGGAGCCAGGCGGCCCACTGCCGGGAATGCCGCCTTGCGACCGGCCCAGAACGCCAGACGCTGCTGTTCATTTTCAGCAAGTCGAATTTCAGTGGCGCCATTTTCTTTAAGTATTTGTTCGACCTTGACGATTTGACTGGCCACATCATTACTGGTGCCGTCTAGATCACAAAGTAATATGGCCTTCGCATCTTTAGGATATCCGGCCTTGATGAAGTCATCGGCTGCCTTGATTGAGGGACCATCCATCATTTCCAGGCCACTCGGTATGATGCCTGATGAAATAATTGCGGCTACGGCCTTCCCGGCTTTTTCAACATCATCGAAGGCTGACAGTAATACCCTGGTTACCTCAGGAACGGGCAGCAGCCTGACAGTAATCTCAACAATGACGCCTAACATGCCTTCTGACCCAGACATGAGTGCAAGCAGGTCATAACCCGGGCTATCCAGCGCCTGTGAACCAATAGTCAGCAACTCTCCATCCATAGTGAGCACCTTCAGTTCGAGTATGTTGTGAACGGTGAGGCCATATTTGAGACAATGAATCCCACCGGCGTTTTCAGCAACATTACCGCCTATGGAACAGGCGATCTGCGAGGAGGGGTCGGGTGCATAGTACAAGCCATGCGTGCTGACCGCTTCGGTAATGGCCAGATTTCTGACACCTGGCTGCACTCTCGCTGTCCTGTTCAGTGGATCGATGGATAGGATTCGATTGAAGCGCGCAAGGCTGAGCACGACACCAGATTCATGAGGCAGTGCGCCGCCTGACAGACTGGTTCCTGCGCCCCTTGCTACAACGGGTACATTGAGTTGAGCGCAAACTTGTATGACATGCTTCGCTTCATCAATGGTATCCGGTAGTGCAACCAGTAATGGTTGCTGCCGGTACGCTGATAAGCCGTCACACTCATAGGGCGCAACTGCTTCGGCCGATACCAGTAGTCTTTCTGCCGGGATAGCCTTGGCCAGTTGTCTATATAACGTGCTGGACGTGCCGACTGGCATTTGTAGTAAACATCCCCTGACCTGCGAACCTGTAATTATACACCGAAAAATCGCATGAGTTGACTCAGTCGACATATGGAAAAAGTCAAGTCATGACATTTGATAGTGCTGTGCTATGCTGGCTCCAATGTCTTTATCACTTAAACAACTGCAAGAGGTTAAAGACTCCACCAGGGGGTTCGGGGAGCTCATGCAGTTATACGAGGACAACTATGTTCGATTCCGACAACTCGTCCGTGGCATGGATGAGATAGAGGGTGAAAGTCGATCGATCCGCTTTGGCGATGTTACCCTGCATATCCAGATACTACAGCGAAGTCGCTATACAACCACCACCCAACTGACTTATCTGTTCACCATAGACAACCAGGTTACCCGCTCCCCGGACCTTAAAATCCGTATTTACCATGACGCACAACAGGCGGAAGTCATGTCCTGCTGTCGTAATGACCCGGAGACCTTTGACTGGCTCGAAAAGAGCGCTTGCCGGACTACGATGCAGTGGCGATGGCGTATGAACCGGTTTTTCCACAAATGGCTCAACTATTGTCTGAGAACTGGTCATGGGTTTCCCCAAGAAAATTCCGGGATTCACTGGGGAGATTTGGTAAAATCAGTATCCGCTATTAAGTAGAAATGTGTAACTAATTGATAAATAAAGTTATTTATTATTTTAATCTGGGTTACCAATTTACCCTTTGATTTTTGATGTTTTCTGTTGACTTGAAGAGGTTAGCTATATAAGATTCGGCTAATACTTTAGTTATCAACTTAAATTGGTGTCACATGAAATTATCAACAAAAGGACGCTATGCAGTAACAGCGATGCTGGATTTAGCGCTGAACGACGGCAAGAATCCGGTGACATTGGCTGAAATCTCTCAATGCCAGGGAATCTCGCTATCTTATCTGGAACAGCTGTTTGCCCGTCTTCGTAAGGCTGGCCTGGTGGCTGGTGTTCGTGGTCCGGGTGGCGGTTATCGTCTTGCCAGGGAAGCCCAGGGCATTACCATCGCGGATATTATCGATGCCGTTGATGAGCACCTGGATGCGACTCGTTGCGAAGGCCGGGAAGACTGTCAGGATGGCCAGAAATGCCTGACTCATGAACTATGGTGTGAGTTGAGCGTACAGATTCACGGTTTTCTGAAGCAGATCAACCTGGCTGAATTTCTGGCAAGGCCTAACGTCATTGCCATAATCGAGGAAGAGAAGAACAAGGAACCAGAACAGCCCCCAACACTTGGCGCACGTCCGGAAGCAGCCTGATCATTCCATTCCGAAGTAATCCGAAAGCCTCCACATCGTGGGGGCTTTCTTCGTTATAGCATTACCAGATAGTTTTCATGCCGCGTAAAAAAACCAGGGCCAAGAGAAAAAAAACGAATTCATCCAGACGATCGGGCAAACAGCTTCTGATCTCTTTGTTTTGGCGTCTGAGTATTATTTTTGGCGTTATCCTTGCGGCGTATCTCACCTATCTTGATGTCACTATCCTGACCAAATTTGATGGCAAGAAATGGTCATTACCCGCACGCGTCTATGCCAGGCCGCTGGAGCTTTACGCCGGGGCTCCATTTTCGCGAAACCAGGTACTGAAAGAACTCAAGCTACTGGGTTATCAGAATCAGAAAAACCTCTCAAAGCCCGGTAGTTACAATGCCTCCAGTTCAGTCATCGCCGTACATAAAAGGAGCTTTGATTTCTGGGACGGAAATGATCCCGGCCGGCGGCTGCGCATCAGTTTCAACGGTAGTGAGGTCAGTGCGATTACAGCGCATGATGGCTCTGCTGCAGACCTGGTTCGTTTCGACCCCCTGTTCATTGGCGGCATTTACCCGGAGAAAGCGGAGGATCGAATTCTGGTCAAGCTGGATGAAGTACCCGAGTTATTGATCAAGGGCCTGATCAGTGTCGAAGACAAGGCCTATTACAGCCATTATGGCGTATCGCCAAAATCGATTGCACGGGCACTGATCAGTAACATCAAGGCGGGCAAATCTGTACAGGGTGGCAGCACCCTGACCCAGCAGCTGGTGAAGAACTTTTATCTGACCAGTGAGCGCTCACTCAAGCGAAAAATGAATGAGGCATTGATGTCAGTATTGCTTGAGTTCCATTATGACAAAGCAGAGATTCTTGAAGCCTATATCAACGAAATCTACCTCGGGCAATCAGGTAAACGTGCGATTCATGGAGTTGGTCTGG
>JBFFRZ010000195.1:0-5040 GCA_041572715.1 Gammaproteobacteria bacterium | reverse complement strand
GCTATATTGAGGAGAATGAGTCAGTTGACGAAATCATAGCTGCCGGTTTTCGTGAGGATTATGTCAGGGATACTGTCCGCCGAGTAAATCTGAATGAATACAAGAGGAGGCAGGCTCCCCCTGGAATCAAGATGACTGAAAAGGCATTTGGCCGGGACAGAAGATATCCTATTACCTTTGGTGGTTAAGATCTCGGTTAATCAAGCACCCTGTTTGCATAAATGTAGTAAACAGGCATAAACGGTACGAGCAGTATTATTACTGCTAAATGAGCTGATGAGAGTGTGTGATTTGTGCCCATTAGCGCAAGCAGATAGGGAAATCCTGAGATAGGTGTCGATTTTATCATATGATTCCAGAAATTCCGGGGAAGCATGTTCGGTGCATGGAGAGTATATTTCAGCAGCAATACGATGTATGGGGCTGTCGTCGAAAAGTCCGGTTAATGTATCCGAGACCGAAAATTCAAGTCCGATATCAAGCAGCAAGAACGATGTCTGCCAGGCAGAATTTTCACCCATGACTGGTAGCAACCTTCAGTATATGGTTCATACTCTGGGCTATATTAACTTGCTGCGGGAGTCATTGCCGCCTAATGTCCATCATGGTTGCTATAGTGACTTTTTCGTCATGGTTCATGTAGACAAGGGAGAATCTTTCATCAGCAATCTTCTTTAAGACTTCGATAATATCTGTATCTTGATCTTGTTTTGTTACGGGTATAGTGGATATCAACAGGTGTTTTGCATTTTTCTGGTATATATATTTGAAATATTCTTTCTCATATTTTCTGTCATATAGTGGAATCTTTTCAGCGTATATATCGCTAAGGAAAGTTAAAAACTGCGGTTTGATGGTCAGAGTCAGTCCATATCCTTCATGAATAGGTTTCAGTGATTCCATGAAGTTGAGGGTTTCATGCCAGCTAACTGCTGTAGAGAAAGCCTTGTTCCTGGAGTGGATGGTGTAAAGTTCCGGTATATAAGTAGTTCGTGTATTGGCAGAACCATATCCGATTTCGTACCTTTCGTGAATTGCTAAAGCCGATGGGATATAAATGGACAGAGTGATTGTGGCTATTATCGGGAATTTTGCTTTATTCCAATGCAGGGCATTGAAGACACCTATTAATCCTGTGTAAGCATACAGAATCAGGAAAGGCATAACAGGATATAAAAATCTTGGCATCTCGTCTGAATAGGGCCAGATAACAGCGATACCCAGGTAAAAGAGTATATACAGGGTTTCAGGGGATCTTTTTCTTAGTACAAGGCCGGGGAGTATGAATAATCCAAGTGTTATAGCCATGATCAGCTGAAATTTATTCACTGCTTCAGGTCTTAGTGCAATGTTCTGAATCCACGCATTACCGAGTGCTTCTATACTCGATCCAAGCATCAAGACTATCTGATGCAAATCCTGCTTCGAGTAGGTGTCCACCAGGTCGCTGATATATGTATATGTGATATCTGGTTTGGTCACACTCCAGACCGCGACTGGTATCAGGCAGGTGAACGATATCAGAAGAGTTTTAAGGGCGTATCTGGTCTGGTCGCGTTTTATCATGTGCACGAAAAATGCCATAAGTAAAGATATACCTATCGTGCGAGTTAAAATGGCAAGACCGACTAAAAATGCAATTATGAAAAGTGTTAATACGTTGCTTCTAGGGGACTTATGTAGCATTAATATCACGGCGAGGGAGAGCAACATGTACTGGTGTTCGGAGGTGATTCTAAGCATTTCCATCCACAGGCCCGGGCTGAGGGCAAACAGGATTACCGGTATCAGGTACTGGTTTCGCGGCAGTAACAATTTGCATAATAAGCCAAAAAGGACAAGTGCAACGGCGAGTTCGAACAGGATGAGGGTGTGCAACAGAGGTATATTATGATGTATGCCTAATACCGCAGCTAAAATTGGAAAGCCGGGTGGAAGATGATGGTAGTAATAGGACAGCCGGTGTGATTCGGGGACATCATCGTACGGCGAGAGGTTGCCCGACATGATCAGGTAGGTGGCGCTGTCGTCAGAGAATCCGGCGAGATGTTCGGATATGGAAAACCATGAAGCGAGCAGGACGAATAATAACAGCAGGCCTAATGGCAGATATGGTGAGCCTGATTTAACTGCCTTTAAGATCATGATGTATGCATATGACCAAGACAACGAGTCTTGGTCAGCATCCTGGTTTGGTTACAGGTACACTTACTCCCAGAACTGGTACCATTTTTTGGAGGCCTTGCCGGTATCACTGTCCACGGTGACCGGGCCTTTCAGCACCGCATGTTCGGGAAAGTTGAGTTCGAGGACCCGACGTGTGTCGTTGGCCTGTTCTTCCATGTCCAGCTTGGTATAGCCAACGAGCATTACTGCCAATGCATTGGCAACGGCAGTGGTCTTTGGGTAATTCTCAACAACATTTCTTCCGCGGTTGACTGCGGCCAGGTAGGCACCGCGTTTGATGTAGTAACGGGCAACGTGTACATCGTATTCAGCAACGCTGTTTCGCAGATAGACCATCCGCTGTCGGGAATCCTCGGCATACTTGCTGTTCGGGTATAGTTTTACCAGTTCTGCAAAATCATTGAACGCCTGCAGTGCAGCGGCCTGATCGCGTTGTTCGCGCTCTGTCGGTACATAACGCTGGAAGAATCCAAAGTTTCGATTGAAATTCGCCAGCCCCTTGATGTAGTACGCGTAGTCGACATTCGGGTGCCTCGGGTATAGTTTTATGAAACGGTCCGCCGCAGCTACGGCCTCTTCCGGGCTGTCATCCTTGTAATGAGCATAGGCGCTTTCCAGTAGAGCCTGCTGGGCAAACTGGCCAAAGGGATACCTGGCCTCGAGTTTGTCGTAATAGTCTATGGCAGTTTCATAGCTTTCCTCGGCCATTGCCGCCTTGGCGCTGTCGTAAAGCTTATTGGCTGACCAGCTTTCGGTTTCATCCTCATCTTTTCCACCAAGAATCGAGCACCCGGAAAGGATGGCGAGCACAACTAGGGACAGGAGGATGGTTTTTGGTGTGAACTGTTGCATGGAAATTGTACGGTCTAAATATGGCCGGGGCGAAGTATACTGCATTAACCACCGAAACTGGCGTTGCTTTTGAAACAAACACTCAAAATACCAGAAGAATATTGTGGAAAGCGATTGGATCAAGCGCTGGCCCTGCTAATGCCTGATTATTCCCGTTCGCGCCTGCAGTCATGGATACGTAACGGTCAGGTATTAATTGACGGTCAGCAGTGCAGATCGAGGCATATTGTCAGGGGGAACGAGTCGCTGGAGGTGGAAATCACGGTGACCGATGATCCTGGTGATTGCCAGCCGGAAAATTTGCCGATCCAGGTGGTTTTCGCAGACGAAGACCTGATCGTCATCGACAAGGCAGCGGGTATGGTGGTTCATCCGGCTGCCGGAAACTACACCGGCACATTACAGAATGCCTTGATATACCATTACCCTGAACTGATTTCCTTGCCGCGTGCCGGCATTGTTCACCGGCTCGACAAGGACACCAGCGGCCTGATGGTCATAGCGCGCAGTTTAAGGGCGCATACGAGCCTGGTTGATCAGTTACAGTCAAGAACGATGGGACGTGAATACGAAGCGATAGTCAATGGGGTGATGGTGGCAGGTGGCACAGTTGATGAGCCTTTGGGTAGACATCCAGTGGACAGAAAACGCATGGCAGTCGTCAGGAATGGTAAACCTGCGGTCACCCACTACCGCGTAATCCATAAATATCACTGGCATACCCATATCCGGGTCAAGCTGGAAACCGGGCGTACCCACCAGATCAGGGTTCACATGGCGCACATAAAATACCCGCTGGTTGGGGACCCGGTTTATGGCGGGCGACGTAAAATTCCGGCTGGCGCACCTGCTGAATTGATTTCAGCCCTTGATGGTTTTTCCAGGCAGGCCTTGCATGCGGCTCAGCTTGAGTTAAGGCATCCGCATAGTAGTGAATTAATGCAGTGGCAGTCGGAGCTACCCGTAGACATGCAACAGTTAATCGGTGTCCTGGCAAGCCATGGGGGCTGATGAGCTTGAACTTATTATCCCTGACTGGCCTGCGCCCGAGGCGGTCAGCGCCTGTACGACCACCCGGGGTGGGGGCTTCAGTAGAGGCCCCTGGAGCCAATTAAACCTGGCTGACCATGTTGGTGATGATGCAACGGCAGTCAGCCGAAACCGCGAATTATTAGGCCAACGACTTGCGCTGCGATCGGAACCGGTCTGGTTGCAACAGGTTCATGGATGTGATGTCTGTAAGGCCGAAGATGCAGAAAATCATCCGGTTTCCGATGCCAGTATCAGTTCAAACCCCGGGGTGGTTTGTGCTGTATTGACCGCCGATTGTTTACCCATACTGCTTTGTGATGAGTCTGGCACTCATGTCGGTGCGATACATGCGGGCTGGCGTGGCTTGGCAGCTGGAGTGATTGAGAGAACCATAGAGGCATTACCTGTCTCTGCAGGAAAGATACTGGCCTGGATGGGGCCCGCGATAGGACCCGATATGTTTGAAGTCGGTGATGATGTTTTTGAAGTTTTCGTCAGGCACGACCGACAGGCTAGAAACGCATTTAAAAAACACGGAGATAAATGGCTATGCGACATCTACCTGCTGGCAAAGCAGCGCCTTACCAATGTCGGGGTCGATAAAATCTATGGCGGTGGTCTTTGTACCTGTTCTGATCATAGCCGGTTTTATTCCTATCGTCGTGATGGGGTAACCGGTCGCATGGCGAGTTTGATCTGGATAAATTCACCGACTGGCTAATGAATGAGTTTCACTATCCTGTATGCAGGAAAACTTGATGAGCCGGCATTGATCGTAATATTTGAATCATTGAGTATCTGATATGGGCCTTCTTCAAATAGCAGCCCTGCCTTAAGTTTTGGAAGATTCGGATATGAGCCCAGGTCATGAGGGTATATGCGCACGAATACGTAATCTACCCATGGATACTGGGCGATCAGCTCCTCGACCGACATATTCAGCATGTCATTAACCAGACGGGATTTTTG
>JBFFRZ010000194.1:0-5094 GCA_041572715.1 Gammaproteobacteria bacterium | reverse complement strand
TTCGGGGATGACGATGTCCTTTCCTGTGTGACATGCCCTTGCGCCTTCGTCATACCCGTGGCGCCCGCGCTCATTTTCACCAAATGACCTGCGTCACATTCTTTTACCACTTCGTCATACCCGCGAAAGCGGGTATCCACTTTAAAGGTTGACTAACCCCCTAAGCGCCCGTCCGGAATGATGCGTATGTTATCTCGATGAAACCGCTTCGTCATACCCGCGAAAGCGGGTATCCATGGTCATCCCGGTATATATAGTATATGTAGTGCCCCTACCGTAAAGGCAGTATCGTCAGAAGCTCTGCCTGAACTGCAGCCGCTGCCCAAGCACACTGGTATTAACCTGGTTCCCATCCCAAACCACGTTGCCGTTCACAATGGTGGTCGCGATGCGGCTGTTAAACCGATGCCCCTCGAACGGCGACCAGCCGCACTTGTAGAGCAGGCTGTCCCTCGTCACCTCGGTACCCGCTTGCCTGTCTACCAATACCAGGTCTGCGCAGTAACCTTCCCTGAGGTAGCCGCGATCCACAACCCCATAGCATTCGGCAACGGCATGACTGGTTTTGTGGACCACTTGCTCAAGCGTGAATACACCCTGATCAACGAGATCGAGCAACGATAACAACGCGTGCTGCACCAGCGGCAGACCGGCAGGCGCATTGAAATAGCTGCCTTGCTTTTCTTCCCAGGTATGGGGCGCGTGGTCGGTTGCAATCACGTCCAGCACATCTTTGTTTATCGCTGCGCGAAGCGCATCGCGGTCAGATGCCTTTTTCACCGCGGGATTACATTTAATGAGTGCGCCCTTGTCCGCATAATCACTTTCGTCGAACCACAGGTGATGCACGCAGACCTCGGCCGTGATCCGCTTGCCGTTCACAGGGCCGGGTTCAAACAGGGACAGCTCTTTCTCGGTGGTCAGGTGCAACACGTGCAGGCGGGTGCCGTAGGTCTTCGCCAGCTCCACTGCCAGTGAAGAAGAAAGATAACAGGCCTCCTCGGAACGGATATTCGGGTGTTCACTGAACGGCACTTCCTCGCCGTACTGTTCACGGTAGCGGGCCTCGTTTCGTAAAATCGTGGGGGTGTCCTCGCAGTGCGTCGCCACCAGTATCGGCGCCTCGGCAAAGATACGGGCCAGGGTATCCGGATTATCGACCAGCATGTTGCCGGTCGAGGCGCCCATGAATATCTTGATGCCACATGCATCGCCAGGCTTCAGGCTCAGGATGTCCTGCAGGTTGTCGTTGGAGGTTCCCATGTAAAACGCGTAGTTGGCGAGCGATTTGCCTCCGGCCAGGGCGTATTTCTGCTTCAGCGCGTCGATGGTCAGCGTGGGCGGACTGGTGTTGGGCATCTCCATGAAACTGGTAATGCCCCCGGCCACCGCGGCCGATGACTCGCTGGCGATGGTTCCTTTGAGCCCGTTTCCGGGTTCACGAAAATGCACCTGGTCATCAATCATTCCAGGCAATAAGTACTGACCCTTAGCATCAATGACCTGGTCCGCCTGCAGGTGATCAACCTGGCCAATCTGGCTGATCCGCCCGTTTTCAATATAGACACCGCTTTCAACAATGCTCCCTTCGTTGACTAGCTGTGCATTAATAATCAGCAGGCTGCTCATATTATTGTCCTTGTGGTTCGTGTTTGTGTTTGTGTTCTGATTTCAGTTCCGGTACCGGATCGTAGCCACCTTCATGCCATGGGTGACAGCGTGAAATACGCCTGATCGCCATCCAGGTGCCCTTGAAAATGCCAAAACGTTCGACAGCCTCTATCGCATAGCTCGAACATGTGGGCTGATAACGGCAATGCGGCCCGAGTACCGGACTGATAAACAAGCGATAAAAGTGAATGGGCAGAGTATAAATCTGTCTAAGAAAGGACATGACAATAGCAGGTTGAGGTTGTGCGACAAGTATACTGAGCACGCAAATATGACTCCATATCCATTAACGGGGCGAAATGCTTTATTTACACCATATGAAAAAGTGTGACGCAGTTCACACTTGTAAATGGCTGTACTTGAGAGAAAAAGCTACAATTTCGCGTAAGAGTGTGGAATTATTAGAAAAATACATTGATTGCGGCTCACTAATCGCGACAAATTAATAGTGATTGCAATAAAACAAGGCAATCTTAGATGCTGGATGTAACAAAAACATTAATATCAGAATTCCAGAAAATACTGATTGATAACTATCGGTCGCTTTTTGGTGCCGATCATAATGAATACCTCAGCATGATAGAGGAAGCCACTGGACGCTCTCTATCTACCATCGGCAAATGCAATGCCTCCTATCACAACGTCGAACACACGATCTATGTCACTGCTGCCGGGCTTTCCATCCTCGAAGGCAAGCACATCGAAACCCCGTTAACCACGAAACAATGGGCCGAGGCAGTACTTGCCATGTTGTACCATGATATCGGCTTTGTTCGGGGGCTTTGCAAAAACGACGAGGACGGTAAATACGACAGTGGCAAGGGTGATGGAAGCCTGATCGAACTGAATCGTGGCGATACCGATGCCAGCATGATGCCCTACCACGTGGACCGCGGGCAATGCTTTGTCACGGAGAACTATGAGCAGTACGACGACCTCGACCTTGATCTCGTTCGTGACTGTATCGAACGTACCCGTTTCCCGATTCCGGACACCGCCGACTACCAGGTAACAGATGATATGCCTGGGCTGGTGCGGGCAGCTGACCTCATTGGCCAGTTCAGTGACCCAAGATACATCAACAAGCTGAATGCACTGTTCCAGGAATTTGACGAGCAAGGCACCAACAAGCGCATCGGCTATCATACCCTGCAGGATATGTGTGAAGGCTACCCCGAGTTTTTTGAAACCCAGGTGCAACCCTATATTGAGGAAGGCGTCCGTTTACTGGAAAAGACCGAAACCGGGAAGGAAATTGTTGCCAGCATGTATAAAAATCTCCAGACTGCGCGTGATTGTCCCTTGAATCCCTGAGTTCTTCCTACAATCCGAACGCGCTGTATGTCTGATCTTGAAAGTATCATCGAGACCTTTGACTTCCTGTCTGCCTGGGATGAGCGTTATCTCTTTCTGGAAGAGCTTGGCGGCGAGTTGGGCTACCTGCCCCCGGAACTGAAGAATGATGACAATATCGTGCACGGCTGCGCCAGCAATGTCTGGGTGATTGGCCATCCAGACGAATCCGGCGAGGACCGGTTCATTTTCGAGGCAGAGGCCGAACAACCGATTATTCGCGGCCTGGTCTACCTGATGCTGCAGATCTTTGCCGGCAAATCCGCCGAGGCCGTGCTGGATACCGATATCGACGAAACCCTGAAACGCCTGGGTCTGGATGAGCACCTGAGCACGCAGCGGCATATTGGCATGTATGCGCTGGTGCAAAAAATGAAAAATATCGCCCTGCCCTACACCGACCGCACGGAATTTGAAACCTGAGCGCTGCCGGGCCTGAATCAAATATAAATAACTTTCAGGGGGGCATAAGTGCCCCCGCAGTTCAAAAATAACCCGTTTCACCGTATGATTCGCACCCCTCAAGTGGCCAGAGCCGGCAAATGACGGATATCAAGAAAACAGATGATCTTCGCATCGTCGCGATCCATGAAGTCGCGCCCCCCAGCGAGGTGCATGCGAAGTATCCGATCACCGAAAAGGCCGCCGAAATTGTTGCCACGACGAGATCACACATCCACAACATCCTGCACAATGAGGATGACCGCTGCCTGGTGGTTATTGGCCCCTGCTCTATCCATGACCCGGAAGCGGCGCTGGACTATGCCGGTAAGTTGCTCAAGCTTCGCGAGGAACTGGCCGATGACCTCGAAATCGTCATGCGTGTCTATTTCGAAAAACCCCGCACCACGGTCGGCTGGAAAGGCCTGATCAATGACCCGGACCTGGATGGCAGTTTCCACATCAACAAGGGACTGCTGAAAGCGCGCTCGCTGTTGCTGGAACTCAACAACATGGGCATGCCGGCCGCTACCGAATTCCTGGACCTGATTACCCCGCAATATTTCGCTGACCTGATCAGTTGGGGCGCCATTGGCGCGCGGACTACGGAAAGCCAGGCCCACCGTGAACTGGCCTCTGGCCTGTCCTGCCCGGTCGGATTCAAGAACGGTACCGACGGCACCCTGAAAATTGCAGTCGATGCCATCTGCGCGGCCAGTACGTCACATCATTTCCTGTCTTTGACGAAGTCCGGCCATTCAGCCATCTTTGCGACCACGGGCAATGAGGACTGCCACATTATTTTACGTGGCGGCAAAAAACCGAATTACGATGCCAAAAGCGTCAAGAAGGCCATGGCAGACCTTGAGCATGCAGGGCTGAACCCGGTACTGATGATCGACTGCAGCCACGCCAACAGCGAAAAACAGCATGAAAAGCAGATCCAAGTTGCCGAAGACATCGCGCAACAGATCAGCGAGGGCAACCGCTGTATCACCGGCGTCATGGTGGAAAGCCACCTGAAGGCCGGACGACAGGACATTACGCCCTACGAAGAACTCACCTATGGCCAGAGCGTCACCGACGCCTGCATCAGCTGGGATGACAGCATACCGGTATTGAAAAACCTGGCAGCCGCCGTCAGGGCCAGAAGAGCACAGGATTGAGCTCTGCACCGAATTAAACGATTACTTTAACAGGAGATAAGTATGATCAAGCCACATGGATCGGACGAACTGAACCCGCTGTTCGTGTATGACGCGCAGAAGCATCACGAGCTCACACACGAAGCAGAAAGCCTGCCCACGCTGATGCTGAACTCGGCAGCAGCAGCCAACGCCGTTATGCTGGGTGCCGGCTACTTCAACCCGCTGACCGGTTACATGAACCTCGCGGATGCAATCAGCGTAGCAGAAACCATGCACACGACTGATGGCCTGTTCTGGCCCACCCCGGTACTTAACCTGACCAACAATATCGAAGACATCAAGGACCACAAGCGCATTGCCCTGCGCGACCCCAATGTTGAAGGGCACCCGATCATTGCAGTCATGGACGTGGAAGATATCGAGGAAGTCTCTGACGATGAACTGAACGACATGGCCCAGCACGTCTACGGCACCACTGACA
>JBFFRZ010000193.1:0-5155 GCA_041572715.1 Gammaproteobacteria bacterium | reverse complement strand
ATTTTGCGCAGTCGGTGTCATGATGAGATCTGCCACCGATTCGGCTTCTTTACGTTTCATCTTTTTGCGGCTGCCACCAAACCTTGACCATACTTCGATTAGTGCATAAGGGGCAGGGTAGTGTTCTGGTTTGATACGCCTGTTAAGGTCAGATCGTAAGATACGCGCCAATATCGGCCGCACGAGCGCATTATTAGTCAGACTTCGCCATCCTTGTGTCCGGGCACGGGTGGGAGGGTCCAAAACGAGTGTGGTGGCTGCACTTTCAAGCAAACGGTCCGGTAATGCGTGGGAGATGATGCCAAGCCTGGCCGCCTGATTTGCACTGAGTGCGCGTCCGGACAGAATAATTTTCATGGCGGCTGGAGCGCCAATCAGTCTGGTTAATCGAACACTACCGGCAAAACCCGGGTGTATGCCCAGCTTGACCTCGGGTAGCCCGATCCTGGTAGATTCAGATTCACTGGCGATACGATAATCACAGGACAGCGCCAGTTCCAGTCCGCCCCCCAGGCAAAACCCGTGAATCAGGCAAAGGCTGGGGCAACGCAGCTTTTCCAGCCGATCGAAAACCTGTTGCGCCATGCTGATATGTTCCAGGGCCTGGTCACGGTTCCTGAGATGCCTGAATTCTTTCACATCGGCGCCTGCACAAAATCCTGCGGGTTTCGCTGATTTTATGATCAGCGCCCTGGGTCGGTTCTGTTTCAGATGTTCAAGGATCTGGTTCAGCTCTGACAGGACTTCACCGGACAGCACATTGATCGTAGAGTCTGCCTTGTCAAAAACCAGCCAGGCGATCTGTTGTGCATCAGAATCCAGCTTCCAGTGTTTGAGTTCAGGCTCAGGCATTTACATTGCGCTCAAGCAGAAGTGCACCGCCCTGGCCGCCACCGATGCATAGCGTAGCGATGGCCCGTTCATGATTGCTTCGCTGCATGACTTTCAAGGCATGGAGTGCGATTCTCGCGCCACTGGCACCAACCGGGTGACCGAGGCTGATTCCGCCGCCATCAATATTTAATCTTTCCATCGGTAGATTGCCCAGGGGCTCATCATGACCCAGTTGATCCCTGCAGTAATCGGCGTCATTCCATGCACTGATACAGGCAAGTACCTGGGCAGCAAATGCCTCGTTGATCTCCCAGTAATCGATATCGTTTATTGCCAGGCCATGCCGTTCAAGCAAGGGTGTTACCGCATGCACAGGCCCCAGACCCATTTGTGCGGGATCAAGGCCAGCCCACTGGCAATCAACCACGCGTCCCAGCACAGGTAATTGATACTCCTCGACCGCATCGTCGCTGGCGAGAATCATCAGTGACGCCCCATCTGTCACCTGGGCGCTGTTGCCTGCGGTGATATGTCCAAAGGTTTTATCAAACACGGGATTTAGCTTGGCCAGCTTTTTAATCGATGAGTCGCGCCTTAGTCCGGTATCTTGCTGGTAAGCGTTTTGCTCGTAATCAACGATCTCGATGATTTCATCCAGGTAATGTTTATCCTGGGCATTTGCCAGACGCTGATGTGAGCGCACGGAAAACTCATCCATTTGCTGCCGTGTTATGTGGAAACGACAGGCAAGATTTTCAGCGGTCTGTCCCATGGACAAACTCGTTATCGGGTCAGTCAATCCATGTGCCAATCCTATAACCGGTTTAAGCATGGCGGGTCTGAAGCGGGAGAGCGTTGCCAGTTTCCTGGTCAGCGTTCTGGCGCTCGTCATCCCGCCCAGGAATCCAGCCATGCCTTTGCTGTATACAAGCGGGAAGTGACTCATTGCCTCGGTGCCGCCGGCGAGTACCAGGTCTGCGCGTCCGTTCGCGATATCGATTGCCGCCGAATCAATAGCCTGCATGCCTGAAGCGCAATTCCTTTGCACGGTAAAGGCGGGTGTTGAATTGCCGCAACCCAGTCTCAGTGCAATCAGGCGCGCAATGTTGGTTTCATCAACATTCGGGGCAACGCATCCGATAATGACCTCATCAATATGGTGTGCCTGGAATGGCTGGCGGCACAACAGTATTTTGCCGCAGGCAACGGCCAGGTCACTGGCCGTGAAGGGACCGGGAATGCCTGTGGATTTTAAAAATGGCGTACGCGCGCCGTCGACAATGTTGACCGCGCGGCCTTTCAGGTTCCCAATTTCGTTAGTCAAGAAGCCAGCCTGTTACTGATTTCATTTATGAATGCATAATAGGGCAATTTGAGTCATTACTTTAGTCCAATTCCACATACAAGAATTTGGCCAGTGTATCTGCAGTGGATATCGCAATCCACACAACCGCAATAATAACCAACTGTCTCTAGTTTTGTGCTATTAATACTGTCGCTTGTGTGACGTTCACTACTAATGCTCGACAGTGGCAGGGAGTGCAAACCCATGGTCAAAAGTTATTACCGGTTGCTGGTGCTTGGTCTGCTGTGCTTCAGTGGAGGCTTATTGCAGGCAACAGAGCTAACAGTAATTGGCTGGATTGAAAGAGTAGTCATTTTCCCCGAGGATTTTAGCCTCGAAGCGAAAATTGATACCGGGGCTGACAATTCATCGATTGATTCAGCGGACTGGGTATCTTTCCGCAAAGATGGTGAGGAATGGATTCGCTTCAGCGTTACAAATAATCAATACAAAAAAGAAAAGTTTGAAAAACCATTAATACGCTATACCGAAATTAAAAGAAAAAAAGCTGAACCGGTGACGCGTCCTGTCGTACATATGGATTTATGTATTGGTGGGAAGATGATCGGTGCGCCAGTCAACCTGGCGGATAGAAATAACTTTGAATATCGGATGCTGATTGGTCGAAGTGCCCTAGAAGGACACTTTCTGGTAGATTCATCACAGGCTCACACTAGTCATCCGAGTTGTTTACGTTAGCGAAACCGCCTGAATTTCGGGCAAGACAATGAACAAGAAAATAGCCGCTGTTCTCATCTTTATTGCCATTTCATTGATTGTAGTCAGGCTTGCCCTGCTGGGATCTACAGAACTTTCAGATGATCAAAGCTGGTTACTGAGTATCAATGTTCAATTCAGGACGGACGCTCCTGACACTGCCCTGGTTTCTCTACAGCAACCGTTCGAAAGTGCAAATGTGAGGCTCAACAGAAGAACCCTGCATCATACGGGGATGCAACTTGTCCATCGAAAACACAAAGAGCAGACTATTCGTACAGTTACCTTCAAACCCAGGGAGGCAGGGGAACACTATCTTGCTGCGGAGTTTCTCTTGCAGTCCAGTAAAAGCGCACGCTTTTTTACGTTCAAACCGTCACACCTCACTGAGGCAGAGCGGGAAATGTATCTCCAAATAGATGAAATACTCGTGCTTACAGATGAGGCTTATCAATATATTGCGGATGCAACAACACTGGATCTGGCTGAAAAGGATGATATCCCACAGATTCTGGTCGACTACCTGTTTAATTTACCTACAAACGCAAAATCTTCTGTCGGCAATCTATCCGATGCTGTGGTGCTCGGAAGTCTCACGGAAGCACAAAAAGCCATCGTCATGGTGAGTGTCTGCAGAAGGCTGAATATTCCTTCCAGAGTGGTTGCGGGTGTGGCATTAAGTGATGACCCCGATGCCCGGATTATGACGTGGGTAGAGGTGCATGAAAATAATTCATGGGTCCCTTATTACCCAGAAAAAGGCTTTGCGAAAGAGTTGCCCGCCCAATATGTAACAATCGACAAAAAAGGCCAGGGTATCCTTACATATCAAGATATTGATGTTATGAACTGGGGTATAGAGATAGAGGAGTTGCCACAATCCCCTCCGGTCCAGGACATCAGTCAACGTCATTGGCACGATATTTTTAACCTTAACCGACTCCCGGCAGATGTACGTGAACAGTTGGTGCTTCTTGCATTATTGCCACTGGGCGCGCTCATAACTGCTATCGTCAGACAAGTGGTGGGTGTTCACAGTTACGGCGTATTTACGCCAACCATGCTCGCCCTTGCAATGGTGTATACCAGCGCAGTGACAACAATGACAATCTTGCTGGTTATCGCCGCGGCAATTTATCTCGGTAAGCCAGCCATGCACCCAGCTATAAGCAGAACGCCAAGACTGTCCATTATTTTTGTGTTCGTTGCCCTTGGCATGCTGATTGGCGTATCCATTCTGGAGTTTATGAATCTGAATACGGAAGGCCACCTGATATTGTTACCAATTGTAATCTTGACCTCATTAGTTGACCGGTTCCTGCTAACGCTGGAAAAAGACGGGCGGTTTATCGCCATGTACCGACTATTCTGGACCAGCCTAATCGCTTTAGGCATCATCCCCGTTTTAGGGCTTGAGTGGCTGGGAATTCAGTTGCTTGGCTATCCCGAACTGCACCTCGTCACGGTCGCCTTGCTACTATTCATGGCCGATTATCAAGGTAAGAAAATAATTCAAAATCAGTACCTTGAACACCTTTCAGAGGACAAGCTGAAAAATCATTTCAGACTATAACGAGGTAAGGGTAACCATTAGCTTGCTGGCCAAGCGAAATACCGCGATACATGAGCAAGTCGGTTATTTTTGAATTTAGTGAAAACTATGAATACAACAGTAGTCGAAGCTGCTAAATTAGGTGTGAGCCGATAGATGCATAAGAGCTCTGTCCAGAATCAAGAAAAAAGATAAGTAATTAAGTGGCTTTATAAAGTTATCATGTGAGCTTAAATGGAGGAGTAAATGGAAATCAAGATAGTAGCAATATCAGGCATTCTTTTGTCTGGCCTTACATTCAGTGCGCTCGTACTGGGTGAAGAATCGGGTGCTAGCGCCCAGTCTGCGGCGGAAAATGTGCAGAATGTCCCACAAGCTCAACAACCCAGGATGCGTCCCGGGCCAGGTTACCCCGGCCCAAGAATGCGTAGTAATCGTGGCTATGACATGCCCATGATGGGTCGCGGCTGGGACCGTGGCGACATGCCCATGATGGGCCGTGGATGGGACCGTGGCGACATGCCTATGATGGGCCGTGGATGGGACCGTGGCGACATGCCTATGATGGGCCGCCGTGATTGGGATGATATGCCCATGATGGGTCGTGGCTGGGACCGTGGCGACATGCCCATGATGGGTCGTGGCTGGGACCGTGGCGACATGCCCATGATGGGTCGTGGCTGGGACCGTGGCGACATGCCCATGAT
>JBFFRZ010000192.1:0-5211 GCA_041572715.1 Gammaproteobacteria bacterium | reverse complement strand
GGTGCTCGCCGCAGTGTTCGCGATGCTGGTCCTAGTCGTTATCGGTCTGCAGGAAGATGAGTTATTTTTGCTGATTGCGGTAATGAATGTACTGGTGATCGGCAGCATACTGCTGCTGGAACCGGAATTTATGGACAGTTTCAGGCGCTGGTTACGGATCAACAAACGTTCATGGTCATGAATGAAGGCGAGTCGGAAGCCAGACCGAGGTTGTTACTGTATGCAGGTACAGGAACACCAGTATCTAATGACCCTGATGTGCTGGTGAAAACGATGACGGGTTTGGGGCTGGTTGGCGGTAAGCTTGAGCACTCATTGACAGATTACTTGCCGGGAGAGCGGTTCCTTGATCATATTACGTTCCTCGGCTGCTCTCCCAATATTGCATTGTCGCCCGAAGAGGGAAAGTCGTATTGTTATATTCATTTCTCGGAAATGCGACCATCGCCCGTTCTGTATGCCAGTACCAACACCGTGCCACCGAGATGCCGTCAATGCGAACAGGTAATGCGTGATTGGCGTGACTGTTCAGAGCCTGCTTTTTGCAGTCGTTGCTCTGTTGAGGCGAGGCAGGATAATCTCATGTGGCGCAGACAGGGAGCGCTCAGCCGCTGGGTGATTGAAATCCTGAATATTTATCCCCGGGAGGCTGTGCCTTCAGCGATATTATTGACGGCGCTCGAGAATGCCAGTGGTGTAGAATGGCGTTATGCCTACTTGCAGACCTGAGTGCGGAGATGACAATGAAAGCAGTTAAACCAGTTCTTTTTATTATGTTATTGACGGCTGCACTTGCGCACAGTGTCACCATACACGCCAGTTGGGGGGATTTTATCAAGCAGCAGCTCGATACACTTGACACCGGGAGCAAGGGCGATAGCGCGGTTAAATCAGTATTAAGCAATGATGAGGTAATTGCCGGGCTCAAGCAGGCGCTTGAGAAAGGTACGGAATATGCGGTCAATCACCTGGGCAAAACCGACGGATTTTTTGCCAACCAGTCTGTGAAAATCCCAATGCCTGAAAAACTGGCAACGGTTGAAAAGACTCTCAGGCAACTTGGTCAGGACAAGTATGCCGATGAGTTCGTGTTGACCATGAACCGGGCTGCGGAACAGGCAGTGCCGCTGACGATCGATATTCTGAAAAAGGGAGTCACCGGCATGACGATCGAGGATGCGAAGGGGATCCTGAATGGGCCTGACGATGCGGCGACCGCCTACCTGAGAAAGGTTGGCGGAGAGGAAATGCGTCAGCGCATTGCGCCGATTGTATCCGAAGCCACGGACCGGACCGGCGTGACACGACAGTATAAGCAACTATTTGACAAGCTGGGCTTCCTCAACAGTATGTTCGATCCGGATGACTATGACATTGATCGATATGTTACCGGCAAGACCATGGATGGGCTGTTTTTCATGATTGCAGAAGAAGAGAAGAAAATTCGGCAAAACCCGGTTGAGCGTACTACCGATTTGTTGAAGAAGGTGTTTGGCGCCTGATCAGGTGAATTCAGAAGGTTTCGCTAGATAGTGTCCCTGTGCATAGTCGACGCCAATTGCCTTCAGTGCTTGCAGAGTCTCCCTGTCTTCAACCATCTCGGTGATCGTTTTGATTTCAAGAGACTTCGCCAGCTCGCAAATTGATCGTACAATGGCGTTACTCACCGGATCTTTTGTCATCTCGCGGACGAAACTGCCATCAATTTTCAGGTGATCAACACGCAGATGGCGTAGATAGGCGTAGGAGCTCAGGCCTGTGCCAAAGTCATCCAGTGCGAAGTGACAGCCTATCTTCGCCAGTTCTTCAATCATGCGTTGCGCATTCATATAGTTGCTGACAATTGCGGTCTCCGTAATTTCAAAGCCTATCTCACCAGGGTCAAGCTGGTATTCAAGTAGTTTCTGTTTTATGTAATGCAGGAGTTCATTGTTGCCCAGTGACTGACCCGAGAGGTTGATGAAATAATGAACACCTGTTGATGCTTTCTCTCTCAGCGTTTTGAAGGTATTGTCTACCACCCAACGATCAATCTCTCCCATCATGTCAAAGTGTTCTGCTGCCGGCAGAAACTGATGTGGTAGCACCATATTGCCATCATGATCCCGCATTCGTATAAGAATTTCATAACCTGCAGTAACCTGCTCGCCAGTTATCGCAAAAACCGGTTGAGCAAAAAGCACAAACAGGTTATTGGTCAGCGCATTGCGGATGACCGATACTTGTTCCATCTTGCTTCGGTGGCTAATCGTATGCTCATCGCGATCATGATACTGATGGGCCCGATTCCTGCCGGCATCCTTGGCAGCATAGCAGGCCAGGTCGGCAGCACTGAACACCTGTTGCAGGCTTTCGCTACTGTGGTCTATGGTGGCGAGTCCTATACTGGCACCGACTGTATATTCCCTGTCTTCCCACCAGAAGCGGTAATCGCTCAGCGCGCTGATGATCTGGTTGGCGATTTCGAGTGCCTTCTCGGCGGGGCAGTCTTGCAGCAACAGGCCAAATTCATCACCACCCATTCTGGCCAGTGTGTCGGTGTCCCTGACAATATTGTTGAAGATGCCTGCCACCTGGCGCAAAACCTTGTCTCCCGCAATATGTCCGGCGGTATCATTGACTACCTTAAACTGGTCTAGGTCGATGTAAAGCAGGCCATGATTTCGTCCATCCGTCCTCGATGTCGTCATGGCATGCTCGACACGCCGTTCAAATTCAAAGCGATTGATCAATCCTGTTAGTGCATCATGTGTTGCCTGCCAGGAGAGTTCTTGCTTGAGGATATTCTGTTCACTAATGTCGTGAAAGACGAGAACTACGCCAATTATCTTGCCTTCATTGTCGCGTATGGGTGCGGCGGAGTCTTCAATAGCAACCTCTTTCTCGTCCCTGCTGATCAAGATCGAATGACTGGACAGGTGGATAACAGTATCGTTTTCAAGACAACGCTCCACCGGGTTAGCGATGGTTTTGCGGGAGACTTCGTGCACGATGCGAAAGATTTCAGATAATGGCCGGTTTATCGCGTCCGCTATCGTCCATCCGGTTAGTCGCTCTGCGACGGGATTGAGGTAGGTTATATCGCCATTATTATCGGTAGTGATTACGCCATCGCCAATAGACTGCAGTGTTACCTGGGCGCGTTCTTTTTCCTTTTCAAGTGTTTCGTGTGCCTTGGTGTTGCGATACAGCACCAGGATGATAATCACCATCGCTAGTATGGTGAACCATGCGAGGACGTTTTTGTAGGACTCCAGTGTCTCATGGGTGCCTTGATTATAATTTGAATAATCACTCAGAATTTCCTCCAGTATATCGTCGATCTCATCTTCGATACGTTCATAGCTGGTTAGTGCACTCAGGGCCAGGCGACTTGATTCAAGCACAACTCGGTTATGTGCACAAAATTTTATGATCTGTTCTTTGGCAGCCTCATCATTAATGCTTTCAAGGCTGTTTTCAAAATCGGTTAACAGAATGTTCACATGGGCATACTGATCATTTGCTTTCAGTAAATGGGCATGTATCGTCTGTGCATTCAGCTTATTAAGCACTTGGCGCTCATATCCCATGGATGCTGGAATACTTGCCAGGGAAATTTCAGTTATACGTGGCAAATAGATGATGGCGTTATGAGCTATGGCATTATGGGTTTTAAAATCTTCAATTAGCTCAAGTTCTTTTTCGAGCAGGCTGGTAAGTGAACTGAGTCGTTGATAAAACGGTTCTGTATTCGAGGTAGCATTGCTTTTCATGTCCGCCAGAAGCTGGGCATGTTTTTCCCTTAACTGACGTGATGTCTCGCTTACTTTGTCATAGTGCGTATAGGCACGATTATTAACCTGCAGTACCGATTCTGCCAGGGATTCATGGATGATGACCATCTGGCTCAGGCCGGTTATATGGCGATGGCGAACCTGGCTGAAATCATCGCTTTCGACCAGGAATAACAACAGCCCACTAAATAGTAACAATATGCCGGAGATTATCGTGAAAAGCCGACGGTTCATTTAGGGTCACCAACCGGTTTCCCTCGGTAAATACCGGTCAGGGATTCGAGGAAACGAGTTATCTTGGCTACATCATCATCCGGCAGTTTGATTCCTAGCTGGTGTTGTGCCATCTCGAAGACGGCGTCAGAAAGCTGTTCTGCAGAACCGTCATGAAACCATGGTCCGGTTTCGGCAACATTACGCAGGCTGGGCACACGAAACACGCGTTTATCTTTTTCTCTGCCAGTAATGCTGTATCTGCTCAGGTCCTCCTTCGATGATTGATGGTGGTGTTCCTCATGGGGGTCCCCGAACACGCCATGCGGGGCAAACAGGTTGCCGCCTACATTGACCCCCTGGTGACAGGCAATGCAACCGATTTCCCGAAATAGCAGATAACCCTCCTTAGCCTGCTGGTCGATGGCACTGTTATCACCTTTGAGCCAGCGATCGAAGGGGGCATTCGGTGTAATCAGAGAACGTTCATACTCAGCTATGCTGTCCAGTACGTTCTCACGCTTTATACTTGTTTGGTAAATCTTCGCGAACTGACGGGAATATTCGGGCTCATTTTGCAGGAAGGCCAGCAGTTTTTCCCAATCCGCTGCCATGTGTTTTGGATTGGTCAGGGCGGATTCAATCTGTGGTTCGAGTCGAGTAAATTTCCCTTGCCAGGACATGTGGTGACTGAGTCCCACATTGAACACGGTTGGCGTATTAAAGGCATCCGGCTCGCCGGTATTGGTAATGCTGGTGGTTCGCTCGTCGTCACCACTACGATTTATAAAGTGGCAGCTGGAACAGGCCATGGTGCCGTATCCTGACAGGCGCGGTTCATGAAAGAGCTTCTCGCCAAGGTCGACTTTTCTGTCATCCAGCTGGAGTCGTTCCGGTACAGGCAGAATTGGGCTGTCTTGCAGCTTGAGCTGCTGATCCGCTGCTGCCGGAAGGTGCCCGGCCAGCAAGGTGGCAAGTGTCAATGCCAGGTTTCGGAGCAAGCTCACCATACAGGCCCTGGGAGGGTTTTACTAAAAATTGGGTTTATCGTCGGTTTTGTTATAGCGATCTATGCTGTCCATGATTTCCTTGCTTGCTTCTTCCTTGCCGGCCCAGCCTTCCACGCGTACCCATTTGCCTTCATCCAGGTCCTTGTAGTGTTCGAAAAAATGGGCGATCTGGTCAAGAATTGGCGGCGACAAGTCACGAAAATCCTGCACGT
>JBFFRZ010000191.1:0-5275 GCA_041572715.1 Gammaproteobacteria bacterium | reverse complement strand
GGATGATCGAATTGTTATTGTAGACATTGATGAGAAAAGCCTGGCAGAAGAAGGACGCTGGCCATGGCCTCGAACACGGGTAGCTGAACTGATTGATTTACTCTTCGATGAATACAGAATCAGACTACTGGGAATGGACATAGTCTGGGCTGAACCGGATATCAGTTCAGGCCTGAATACTCTGGAAAATCTCGCTCAAAACCGGCTTGCAAACAATGCCGAATACAAAAAAGCACTTGAAGAACTTCGCCCATCCCTGATGAATGACAGTATTTTTGCCCGATCCCTGCAAAACAGGCCTATCGTACTGGGATATTATTTTGATACGGAAACGAGCATTGAATCCGCTAACATATCGGGTAAATTGCCCCCGCCTGTGTTCACCGAACGACAATTTGGTCGCGATGCCCCTAAAATCTTTGAAGCTTCCGGGTATGGTGCCAACCTGCCTGAAATACAGGATTCTGCCATTGATGCCGGACATTTTAACCCTGACCCCGACGTAGACGGGATCATACGTAAAGTCCCCATGCTGGTGCAATATAAAGACGGTTACTACGCTTCATTATCGCTGGCAATAGCCAGGCAAATACTGGGGGGTGCCGATATCACGCCAGTTTTCGCTGAGCACAAGAAAAAACTCTTTGGCAGCAGTCATTATAATCTTATGGAGTGGTTAAACGTTGGCAGTTACCAGATTCCGATCGATAAGTATGCACGCACGCTGATTCCCTATCGAGGGCCCAAAAACAGTTTCAACTACATTTCAGCGGTAGATGTTCTGAATAAAAACGTGGATAGACAAAAGCTCGCTGGAACAATCGTATTGATGGGCACATCTGCACCCGGCCTGCTCGATTTGCGTTCCGCGCCAATGCAAACCAATTTTCCCGGTGTCGAGATTCACGCCAACCTGATCGCAGGCTTTATTGATCAGAACTTTAAACATCAGCCAGGCTGGGTGATTGGTGCCGAGATCGTCATGGTTTTTCTGATCGGCATCATGATGGCATTACTGCTACCTGCAATGTCCCCTCTGATAGCCAGCCTGTTCTCCGTAGTAACGATAGGCGTTGTTTCTCTATTCAACTTTTACATATGGCAATCAAGCAATATTGTTCTGCCAATAGCTTCATTGCTACTTTTGATCGTATTGCTCTACGTGGCCAACATGTCCTATGGATACTTCGTCGAATCTCGCGGCAAACGCCAACTTGCGGGCCTGTTCGGTCAATACATACCGCCCGAGCTGGTCACAGAAATGAGTTCGACTACTTCAGAGTTTTCGCTTGAAGGAGAAAGCCGCAACATGACCGTGTTTTTTTCGGATGTCCGCGATTTCACGTCAATTTCCGAATCCCTGCATCCAAGCGATCTGCAAAAATTAATGAATGAGATACTGACCCCGGTAACCCATATCATTCATAAACACAGGGGTACGATTGACAAGTACATGGGCGATGCCGTGATGGCATTCTGGGGTGCCCCACTACAGGATCATGATCACGCCCGACATGCACTACATGCAGCACTGGACATTCTCTCCATGCTTGAAAGCCTGAAGGAAGAATTTGTATCCAGGGGCTGGCCACCATTGCGTATGGGGATTGGCATCCATACGGGCGTGATGCATGTTGGCGATATGGGCTCGGAATTCCGTAAGGCCTATACCGTTATTGGTGATGCAGTGAATCTGGGGTCCCGTCTTGAAGGCCTGACCAAACAGTACGGTGTACAAATTATCGTCAGCGAGACGACCATGGAGGCCGTTGATGATGTGATATACCGTGAGCTGGATGATGTAAGGGTTAAAGGCAAGGACAGGCCGGTACGAATCTACGAACCCCTGGGAATCAAAGGCAATGTGCCCAAGGCGGTCAGGGATGAACTAAAGGTCTATAAACAGGCTAGAAAATACTATCGTGAACAACAATGGGACCTGGCTGAATTGCAGTTTCTGAACCTGCAGAAAATGTCACCGATGATGAAGCTTTACAGCGTATACCTGGACCGGATCCAATTCTTTAGGGGTAACCCGCCTTCAGATAAATGGGATGGTGTGTTTACTTACAAGACCAAGTAGATAAACAGAATACCGACTGTTAAGACCAGGAATCTTACATGTAGTTGAACTGGATTTTTATTCCTGCCAATTCGATTACATCACCGTCATTCAGTATGTAAGGGTTCGCGCCAATATCATTATCGTTGACAGTGGGATGAGTGTCACCTTCCACATGGCTCAGAACATAGCCATCCGGACGCTTTGAAATTGATGCTACCTGCACCCCGGGCTTACCGAGACTGGTCAGAGCCTTCTTGAGTTCCATACTGCGCCCTGCATTGGGGCCAGACATTAGTTTCAGACCAGCCGGCTTGGCCTCGCCACCAGATGCCATCGCCTGCGCATTTTCCATGCCGGTATCAGCCGCAGCCTGCTGTGCGGCAGCCGATAGTGCGCTGGGGCGAATAATCATGGTCTTTTCCATGTCGTCATCAGACATGGCAGTTTCTTCGTTCTGGTAGAGCAGCTCATGCTTGCCTATTTTGATGACATCACCATGCTGCAAGGCATGTTTCTGAATCAGTTTGCCGTTCACATAAGTACCGTTGGTACTGTTCAGGTCTTCCAGAAATGAATCCTGGAGAATGGTGATGACACGGGAATGATGGCCGCTGACAGCCAGGTTTTCGACGGTTATGTCATTATTAGGTTTTCGTCCAATGGTAAGGGTCTCCTTATCCAGCGGATATTCACCTAATATTGAATCCCCAAATTTCAGTATCAACTTACCCGGCATTTTTCTGACTCATCTGTAAAAATATTATTATATCAACTGAACCAGTCGAAGAAACGACCGTACCATCCCTTCTTGACCGCAAAACTTTTGGTTGGCCTCGCGAGGACAACAGAAATATTATCTTTTCCGCCATTTTGATTGGCCAATTCGATCAGTTTCTCAGTTGCTAGCTTAAGATTAGCACTAAACTTGTTGAGAGTTAAGTGAATTTTCTCATCTGAAACCATATCCGTCAGGCCGTCAGAACACAGCAAATAGATGTCATCAACCTTCACAATTTCTTCATGAACGTCAACCTGTACCTTGTCTTCAACACCCAGAGCCCGGGTGATCAGGTTCTTGTTTCCGGCGGCTTCTGCCTCATCAACAGAATCATAGAATCCCTTATCTACTAATTCCTGAATTAATGAGTGGTCTTTCGTTACCTGCTCAAAGCGTTTTCCCCTGAGTCGGTACATCCTGGAGTCACCCACGTGGGCGATACTCATACGGTCGTCGTAAAACAGCCCGGCAACGATGGTAGTACCCATGCCCGCACACTCCGGCTGTGTCTTCGAGGTCTGATTGATGGCCAGGTTGGCTAGTTCAATGGCATTTTTTATCGCGATCGATTCCAGTGCATAGCCGGTTTCCTTGTCCTCCTGCCCGGTATTGATTTCAGGCAATACGGCACGTAGCTGCTCATAGACAACATTGGCAGCAATACCACTGGCGACCTCTCCTGCATTATGGCCGCCCATACCATCCGCGACCAGGACAAAACCATAAGCGCTATCGGCCCCAACGCTATCCTCATTATGATCGCGTTTCTGGCCTACATCAGTCATCGCGACGACTTCCAGTGAATCAGATAAGTCAATCACGCTGATATACTCTATTGGTTAACATACTGAAACTTGATTGCAGGTATGCAGGCATTGATATCAGCCTTTAACTCGGCGCCTGTCTGATAACGATCGTCAGGGGACTTTTCGAGGCAACGGTTAACAATATTTACCAGGCACTCGGGGAGTTCAGGCCTGAGTAATGTGATATCGGTCGGTTTTTCATTGGTGATTTTGAACATCAATGTTGCCAGTGAATCTGCCTTGAAAGGCAACTCTCCAGTTAGTAGCTGAAACAGTGTCACGCCCAGGGAAAACAGGTCAGAGCGCCCATCAACATGTTTACCGGACAGCTGCTCGGGCGACATATAGGATGGCGTGCCCAATACTACACCCGTTTTTGTCTTGCTTGAATCTGTGATTCGGGCAATGCCGAAATCCGTTACCTTGACAATATGTTTGTCCGGCTCATACATGATATTGGCGGGCTTGATATCCCGGTGCACGATGCTCTGCGCATGCGCATAGCCCAGTGCCTCTGCTGTATCTGCGATTACCTTGACCGTGATCGGCACAGGCAAGAGGTTATCCCGGCTGATGTAGGCAGTCAGGTCATCACCCTGCAGTAATTCCATTGCGATGTAGGCAAGATCCTGCTCGTCGCCGGCATCGTAGATTGTGACAATATTGGGATGGCTCAGCCTGCCCGCGCTCTCCGCCTCCCTGAAAAATCGCTCCTTGACCTCTTCCAGCTCATCTTCTTCGAACTCCTGTGACAAGGCCATGGTCTTGATCGCGACAACGCGATTGATTTTCGGGTCCCGCCCGAGATAAACCATTCCCATTGCCCCTTTGCCGAGTTCTTTCTCTACCTGGTAACGGCCCAACATCGGTTTTTCCGCCCCGTCCAGTATCATGGTGGCCCCCGGCCCCGCACCACCACCACCAATAACCATGGTGTTTTCCATCTGCTGGGCCCGCGACATCCGGTCCTGAACATCCCTGAAATTTGCATCGTACTCGCTCATGTAGCGATAGACGTAACCCGCCTTGTTAAACTGCCGCTTGCGTTCATAATCCAGCGCCAGGTTGTACAGGTTATCCATGACATTATCGTCAAGCGTACATTTCCTGAATTTTTCGAATGCCTGGTCCAGTTGCCCCTGCCCCTGAAACGCAATGCCGAGCATGCGGTTGGTTTCGGAAGAATCCATTTCGACCGCAACCTTGCTACGCTCGGTCCAGAGGAAGCGCTTTGTAGTCAACAGACCATGCCCGACAATGAGTAACATCAGCGGCACCATCAACGGAAGCCAGGTAGCACCGCTGACCATCAGGTAAAACTCACTGATAAACAGGGTCAACACCAGCAAACCCGTTATACCTGCTGCAAGCGAGGCACTTAGCCTGGGTAGTAATACAATGAGGTATATTGCTACGAGCAGCACCGCCAGTAACTTGACCAGGTAGCCCCAGGATGGCGTTACGAAAAAATCTTCCTGCAGGATGCTGGAAACAGAATGGGCAAGGGTTAGGACCGGGTGCATGGCCTCATCTACCGGCGTCTTCTGCGGTGTAGAAATTCCGGCCGCGGTCTGGCCAATCAGAACAATCTTGTTTTTATACTTGCTGACAGGAATCTTGCCGGTC
>JBFFRZ010000190.1:0-5315 GCA_041572715.1 Gammaproteobacteria bacterium | reverse complement strand
CTACAGGTCTGAGGCCACTTGGAGTGTAACTGCTCCCGAATACGAGGCTCATTTTCCGTAGCAAATTCGAGGAAAGTTCTTGCTATCAAGGATAGCTCCTTGCCTTTCGGATAAACAATGTACCACTCTCTAATGATAGGGAAACCCTCAACATCCAGTATCACCACTGGTCCATCATCGCCGTCCAGCGTTAGTGTATGAAGGGAAAGCACAGATAGCCCGAGACCACCAACGATCGCATGTTTGATTGCTTCATTACTACCTAGTTCCATACGGACTTTGGGCTGCAGACCTTTGGCCGCAAAAGTTCGCAATGTCGCATCACGAATTCCCGATCCTGGTTCACGATTAATAAATGGCTCATTGGCTATTTCTTCCAGAGGGATATTTTTCCTGCCTGCCAATGGATGATCTCTATGGGCAAGCACAACCAATGGATTCAAAGCAAAGGGGTGCATCTCAACCTCAGTTTCGTAATCAGCCATCTGCCCCAATATATATAGGTCATCCTTGTTATCTAACATCCGCTCAATCACATGTTCGCGATTCGTCACTGTCAGAGCCAGATCGATACCCGGATAAATCCGACTGAATTCTCCGAGAATTTCGGGCGTAATATATTTCGCCATCGTAATTCCGGCGATACGCAAGTGCCCTCTTTTCATTCCCTTGAGATCGTCAATCTTCATTTCCAGATTCGACAGGGTATCGAAGACCTTACTGCAGGCATCATACAAATCATGACCTGCTTCAGTGGGTACGACATTACGACCAACATGCTCGAATAACGGCAAGCCCAAAGCATCTGTCAATTTCTTGATTTGCATGGAGACTGTAGGCTGCGTCAGGAACAAATCCTCGGCAGCGCGGGTAAAGCTACCGAGACGCACAATGGCTTCAAAAACCTGGAGTTGCCTTAGCGTCGCGTGTCGTATCAGGCGGTCTGGCATCTTGCCAGTCTGGATACTGGCATAATCTTCTTGTGAGGAAGTCGTATTTTTCACTGCATCTCCCCGTCAGGCAGCTATTGCCTTGAATCAATGGATGTGGGGCAATGTATAGGAATAATGCTTGGTTGTCAGCCGACTGTAGTGGGTGAGGCTACTGAATCCCCGCTTTCGCGGGGATGTAAAAGGATGATTTAATCAGGCCAGACACGACCCTTGCTTTGAAATGGATCCGCAGCAGGTCCACATTTTTTGACTGTTTTCACGGCAGGCGCACTTTTGGCAACCGTTTTCTTTTTGCTTGCCACTTTCTTCCTTGTGACCGGTTTTGTCGCAGCGGGGGCTGCCGTTTTTTCAGCTGCAGTCTCAGCAGGGACCTCATTTGCCGGCGTACCGGTTTTGGTTTTTACCATGGTATTCAGAAGCGCCTCGCGCGTCTTGTCAGAATTACTCATAACGACTTAATCTCCTCGATTAATTGTTCAATTTCCTCGGCGGCAGCACGGCCCTGGCTGCCCATTTCAAATACGGTTTTACCGTAAAGAATACTATGTCGATAAACTGCGCGACGCCTTATCGCTGTATCAGCAACAGGCAAGTCAATCTGTTGAAGTGCTTCTCGTACCAGCCTTGACATCGTAGTTCTAGCCTCCATCTGGTTTATTATCATCATGGATTTCAGCTTTGGATTAACGTCTAGCGATACAGAAATCGCCTGCTCGATGTGTACAGTTGCCCATAAGTCCATGGGTGATGGCTGTACGGGTATCAGGACAGCATTACAGAATTTCAGGACCGCATCAGTCTGCTGCGCATGCACCGATGGGGGGCAGTCAATAAATACATGGTCGAATTCTTTCTGCAGATTATCGATTTGCTGGTGCAAATTGTCTTGCGCCTGGAAAACTGGAATAGCGTCGTCGTTTCCGGATATAACGCGCCATTGTAATGAGGAACCCTGTGGGTCGGCATCAACCAGGGCTGTGGATGCATCACGGTGGAATGCAGAGGCTAAATTGACGCTCAACGTCGTCTTGCCCGCGCCTCCCTTGTTGCCAACAATAGCGATGACGGGCATACGGCTGGCTCAGCCTCCAAACTTCTCAGCGATCTGGTCAAGTTGTTCTGCATATCGGCGCTGTTGATCTCCGAGTGCATCTTCACCATCATTCAGATGAATCGTGATATTCACATAATCCTTGGCAAAACCCATGTCCGGATAGAGTTCTTCTTTTTCAGATAATTCGGCGGCGAGATCGAGAAAGTCACGTAAAGTCGCGTAGTCTGGAAATTCAAAACGCTTTTCCAGCCGTACGGGTCGTACACGTTCTTGCCAGTCTTGTGCCACTGCTATCCTCCAATGACGCTACTAAGATCGCATGGAAATGCTGATACTAACCGATCAGCCGATTTGCTGCAGCCATTTTACCAATGACTGTCCATGCTCACGCTCCTCTGCAAGTAATGTCTCGAATAACAATCGATTTTCCCGATCACCAATTCTGGCGCAATGACCGGTTGCATCCTCGTAGAGAGAAACAAGCTCCATTTCAAATGCATAGTCGTGCTCCAGCAGTTGCTGGAGGTTTTGCCCAAGTTTTACTGGCCGCAATTGAGAGGCATTGGGCGCCACCCCAAGTGCCAACATTCGACCAATAATTCGCTCTGCATGCCCAAGCTCTTCGCTGGCTTCAGCACGAAATGTCTCTGCTACCTCGTCCAGACCCCAAGTCGCTACGAGTTTTGCCTGCGTGGTGTATAACTGCACCGCAGACAACTCAAGACTCAGGGCCCGGCCGAGGTAACCGAGAACATGCTGATCAGCGCTTGCCGTTAGCATGACTAAAGAACAGTCAGTCGTTCAACCAGTCTTAGCCGCGCAAAGGACGATTGTCGCCCGAATCGTCAAGTACAGGTTCGACTTCACGATGAGGACGCGCAATGATGTGCGCAGCTACCAGACCGTCGCCGACTCGTTCACATGCATCAGCACCTGCACGCACAGCGGCATTGACGGCACCAGTCTCACCACGTACGAGGACTGTGACGTAGCCACCACCCACGAACTCGCGTCCAATCAGACGAACTTCCGCAGCTTTAGTCATTGCGTCTGCTGCTTCAATTGCGGGTACCAGCCCGCGTGTTTCGATCATGCCAAGTGCAATGCCGTTAATTTCATCGGCCATGGTCTGTTTCTCCTATAAATTCGGTTTGGGTAAACAACTACCGTTTTTAGGCGTCAGAACCAGTTGGAAGTACTGGCTCAACTTCTTTGTGCGGACGTGCAATGATGTGTGCAGCAACCAGGCCGTCACCTACACGCTCACATGCATCAGCGCCAGCGCGAACTGCAGCATTAACCGCACCAGTTTCACCACGAACCAGAACAGTAACGTAACCGCCACCAACAAACTCACGACCGATCAAACGTACTTCAGCGGCCTTTGTCATTGCGTCCGCTGCTTCAATAGCAGGAACCAGACCACGAGTTTCGATCATACCCAGTGCAATGCCATAATTGTCATTTGCCATTTTACTATCTCCTAAAGTTGTAGACTTGGTTGTAAAACTGAACTGTGTCTCCACGCTTCAACGCTTTGTCACAGCTTTCCTGGTTACCTAATTTTCATCAGGCTCCCAAAAATCAATAATGCCGCAGATCGTCAGATCGGTAAGGATCCTGAAGTCCTCTGCCGCATACCGTGCCGCCGAACCACTGGATGTAAACACCCAATTACCCTCGCGACACCCCACAGGGTCAACTGCCACCTGTGGCTTGCCATACCGATCTCGCAATACCCGCAGACTGATATCTCGTAGTCCTTCCACACGTCGGGTACAAACCAATGGTTGATCGACTTGCATAATTTCCATTCCCGCGATTCCTATTCGGAGTTATCCGCGTCCGGATCCCAGTGATCAATAATCCCGACTATGGTCAGATCACTTGGATACTCTTTACTACCTGCCGCTTCACGCGCAGCAGAGCTGCCTACGCAAATCACCCAGTCTCCCGGGATGCAGCCAACAACATCAACTGCTACCAGGCGTGCACTTCCATCCTTCACAACCTGTAGATGCTTGTGCTCCATCGTTGCAATCCGGTTGGTCGCTACCAACGGCTTTTCTACCTGACATATCTTCATTAGTGCGCCCCCGTTGCTGCAGTTGTCTTGACTGAACAATCGAGAATTTCAATCTGGCCCGCCGCATTAATATCGCGTACTACCTGCAAGGTATGCAGCAAACCGCGATCCGATAATTCGCTATAACGATCGTGCAAGGCATTGGCTACACGACCACAATGTTCTTCAGCACGCTCGCGCGCGCCCGGGACATTCCCGTGATAATCAAATCGAACGACTACAGGTACCGGCAGCCCATGCGAGACGTTCAGCCCGGTAAATATGCTGATGCCGACATCCAGGTCTTTCGCGGCTTCCTCAACAGTATTCATATATGCAAAAAAAGTAAGGTTACGCAGCTGAACCTCTTCAAAACCAATGCCAGCACCGATAAAACGCTCTGCATGCCCGATATCACTATAGTGACCGCCATAGTACTGACGTACATACTCAACCTGCGACAGGTTGTTGATCAGCAGATGAGTAATAAATCTCGCCATACCCTGCTGCATAGTCTGACCACCTTGATCCCGAACCAGGCTGGCGACCCAGCTCTCGGCATCGGCTGCATTCATGTGTAGTGTTGAATCGTAAACTTCAAGGCTATCTATGTAGTTCTCGAGATCAATCGTGCCATTTGCGTCCGGCATGTGAATACGAATGCCATCTGTATCGGTATCCATACCGATCAACAGGCAATCGATAGAAGCCCCGCAACAATATGTGTTTTCTACCGCCTGACGAAATCCTTGCAGACGTTCAAGGCCACCGGCTGCGGCAGCCGCCGTATCCGAGCCATGCGCAGCACACCCCTCATGTTGCGGGTCGACTGAGCTATGGTGATAGACAACCGCTTTCAAATACTGTGTTGTCTCATCCGCCATGTTTGGCTTGCCCTCACGAAAACGCATGAGTTCTGTCCTAACCCATTTTTCCAGGCTGTCTTCTACATCAAACATAGCGCCAGCATATGACCGGCGACGCACCGCCTTGTAAGGCAACCGCAACACATAGCGAATCACATGCGCCAGGCGACCGTCTGCGCAGGGAGATACATCCAGCATATGAAACCCACATTCCTGAATAAACGTCTGGAATGCTTCATCTTCGTTATTACCCAGCGGATCACGGGTGAATACTTCATCGCAAAACCGGTGATAGGTTTCAAACACACACCATGCAAACAGGCCGCGCATATCCAGTTGATCCACCCAGGCATCGGCCAGTAATGAATCGGGCAATT
>JBFFRZ010000189.1:0-5370 GCA_041572715.1 Gammaproteobacteria bacterium | reverse complement strand
CTAGACTGTCCGCCATTGAAGACCGCCTGAGAACAGGCAGCCTGACTGACGCTGAAAAGTTGCGCACCTATCTGGAAAAGGCACGCCTGTTGACCGAAGTAGACAAAAAAGCAGAGGCTTTTGACCTGGCGCGCCAGGTCTTTGATGCCTACCTGGATATGAAAGATTATGAGGGGGCTGTCGATGCCTGCGATGCAATGTTTCTCACCGAGCAGGACCAGTCTATCGCGGCACTGGGCATGGGTGTCTGGCTGGGTGTGACCTTTCCGATTGACCCCGATCTCAGCGTAGCCATGCTGCAACACATTATTGACGAGACACCCGATGATGCTGATGGCGCTGCCGTTGCAGCTGCGACAGCGCATTATATTGCTGACATGCGAAGTGAAGGCGCCCAAAGAGATAAACTAATTTTTTTCACCAACCAGATGCTGGGCAACGTCGCAAGACGACACAGTGAAATAGAAAGCCAGGAACAATTTGATTTCTGGATCAACAAGATGGAACTGCATGACCCTGCAAAATTCCTGGCGCGCTTGCGTAACGTGGTCGACGTGCTGGTCCAGGAAGACTGGTGGTTTGATCGCGAACAGTTACAGGCAGAAATTCCCGACCAATAGGATTTGATCAGTGAGTGAAATCAATAACTGGAGCTGGCAGGAAAGCGAGGAGCAGAAAAAACCCTCGCATTCCGAGCGTGTGCTAGACATTAGCTTCAAGCTGGCCTGCCAATGCCTGCATGTAGATCATACTTCTGCCCTGTATGAAGCCATCACAACGGCATTACCGTGGTTCGATTCGGAACCGCTTGCAGGGCTGCACCTGGTCCATGTTGCCGGGTCTCAAAATGGCTGGCTGCGGCCTGAAGAGCCCGACGAGCTGCTGTATCTATCCAAACGAACACGCCTGACTATCCGCGTACCGCATAACCGGGTCGAAGAATCGAAGACATTGATCGGACAGAAACTGGATATCGCCGGCAACACCATGGAAATTGGCACAGCCACGGAAAAACCGGTACTGGTTAGCGATATCCTGTTTTCCAGGCACGTTATCGCTCGTGACAATGACGATGAAAATGAATTCCTCAATACAGTTGCCGGGGAATTGAAGCAGTTGGGCGTACGATTCAGAAAACTCCTGCCCGGCAAGCAGTTAAACCTGCGTGGCCCTCAGGGCCTGGTACGTACCCGCAGCCTGATGGTCGCGGATATTGACCTTGCCGACTCCCTGACCCTGCAGGAAGAGGGCCTGGGTGAAGGCAGAGCCTACGGCTGCGGTCTGTTTATCCATCACAAGGGAATCAAGGCGGCCAACCCGAGTGATGCGCAATAACCCCGTTTCGGCCACCTGAAAAACCTCCTGGACCCGATATATCCCCTTCAGGAAGGGCATCTGGAATCCCGCAAGATTCTGATTTAACATTCGCGCTCGAAATTCTCGCCGGCAGAGCAGTTTGCTGCTGTTGCCGAAATATCAATCATTCCGAATACAGAAAAGGGTATATATATGTCAGTACTTGATTCCGTTGAAAGAACCGAAAACGGTTATCTGGTCAACTCTGGTGACTGGAACGAAGAAATCGCGGCAGCGATATTTGCAGAAGAAGAGATCGATCCCACCGAAAGACACTGGGATATCGTGAGGTACGTGCGTGAAGAGACGCTGAGCGGCAACGAACCCAACGAGCGCAGTATTTTGAAGGCCATGGGCAAACTCTGGGGCGAAAAGGTTTCATCAAAAACCATGTATGAGATGTTTCCGAACATGCCTTCAAAGCAAGGCCTGAAGATTGCTGGTTGTCCGCAGAGTACACGCAAGGGCGGCTACTAGAAAATCCTCAAATAGATTTTCGACAGGCTTTACATTTACGACCCGTTAAAGCCTTGCCTAATGAGTCACTCCCGCTTTCGCGGGAGTGCCTCTAATTGCTGGAAGTGACCCTACCAGGTAATTAGTCTGCGATTCCTATGCTTCTTCAGGGTGGATGTTTTTGCCCGGTCTTGCGCCCAGCTGAGCGCGTTTCCAGATTCAGTACCTCAATTTAAAAAGGAGCCAAATGGCTCCTTTTCCACGGTCACTGATAAACGGCACGTGAATGTTCCTGCAACGCCTGCAGTCCCATGCATACCGTTCGCGTAGATGACTATTCTTCCGTCTCGAAGTCCAGTGATAACGAATTGATGCAGTAACGCAATCCTGTCGGTTGCGGCCCATCGGGGAACACATGCCCGAGATGGCAATCGCATTTGCTGCACACGACTTCCACCCTGCGCATAAAAAGACTACGGTCTTCGTTTACCGTCACCGCATCAGGATTGATGGGTTCATAGTAACTCGGCCAGCCGGTACCCGAATCAAACTTGGTCCTCGAGCTGAACAACGGCTCACCGCAGCAGGCGCACTTGTAGATACCAGTCTGATGGTTGTTCCAGTACTCACCGGTAAAAGCCCGCTCAGTGCCCTTTTCCCTGCAGACATGATATGCGTCGTCACCCAACTGCTCGCGCCATTCAGCATCAGACTTCGTAATTTTTTCAGCCACTAGTCGCTCCAAAATAGTTGATTACTATGACCGGGTAAACTGATGACAGTTCACAATTCGGCCCACTGGCGAAACAGATTGATATAGGCACGGTTGGCGCGGGCGCTGGCCTCCGCATCGGGATTAATATTGAGCATGGTCTCTTTAACAATATACAAATCATAAAGCAGTGCACGATGTTGCGGGTCCCTGACCATGCTTTGCGCCCATGAAACTGCCACCAGTCGTTCCCCTGAAGTAACCTCGTTCACGCGATGCAAGCTCCCCGATGGATAAAACACCGCATGCCCGGCTGGTAGTTTAATCATCTGCTCGCCCACTTCTGTTTCTATCTTGAGCTCACCACCCTCATATTCATCCGGTGCTGACAGGAATATGGTGCTGGAAACATCCGTTCGATATTGGCCGCCCTGGGGGCCCATCACCGCATCGTCAACGTGCTGCCCGTAGTTCTGGCCCGGATGGTAGCGGGCAAAAAAGGCTGAAGACATCTTCAGCGGCATGGCGGCTGCCTGAAATGTCGGGTGTTCATAAAGCGCACCCAGAACCATACGATTGAGCTGCTCCGCCTGCGCAGCATCGGTTTTCAGCTCTTCATTATGTTTAACCCGCTGTGCATCCCTGCCGGCAGAAAATCTGCCATCGACAAACTCGGCAGCAGCGAGTAATCGGCGTATTTCTGCCAGGGTGTCCTTATCCAGCAAATCGGGTATCGTGATCAACATAGTTATCGTTATGCAAAAGACAGCCAGGTGGTGGCGATATACTTTATGCCATTTTGTAACTCAACGGCACGATGTTCATGCGTCCAGAATGGCGGAAACAGAACCAGCTTGCCACGCTCCGGTTTTACCTTGACACCCTGGTACAAAAATTCGGTCTCTCCACCGGGACCTTCAACATCATTCAAATACCACAATGCGACCAGCTGCCGCTGGCTGAACTCATGGCTACCGCCATCGATATGCCAGTGATAGTACTCACCCGGCTGGTAGCGCTGGATGTGATAACCCGTATCCTTGAACGGCCCCTGAAAGAATTGAAAATGGTCACGGAATTCACGCAAGTTTTTCCCCAGAGATGCAAATAACTGCTTGTCCACATCCTGCCACTGCGGATTCCCGCTTACCGGCAGATCCGTGGTTTTTTTAATGCCGTCGTCAGTGCCGGCCTGCTGCCCAATACGCCCTGCCAGGTGCATATCCGGGCTCGCCTCAAAGCGCTCAATCATCTGCTGACATTGCTCATCGCTGAGCGCATGTTTAATCTCGAAGATAAAAGTATCAGGTTTCGCTTCAACAAAGCGATCGTTGAATGTTTGATTTTCGGTCATAGGTTAATGCACGGAAAATGCAGGCTGAAATGTATCCAGCTCATCATCATCCACTGATAATGAATCACCCTGCCGATTGAAATCATCAAGCAACCTTTCTGCCTGTGCTGCCCAGTGCTCTTGCGATAGACGTATCAGTCGTTTGAAGTGATCGAAAGACCCCGTTTCACACCAATCACTGTAGGCGTTCAGGAGTTGAGGAAACAGGGTTTCACGAATAGCCTGCAGATTGGCAAAATAAAGGTGAATCGCGGTCGCGTTTCCGGAATAGATCAACGCAGGCAAGGTAATCATGGCATCCGCCAGGTGATCCTTGATCGCACGGGCAATAAATTCCACGCGGCTGCCGCTGTGCTGCATCATCATTTTCTTCCAGTCCTCGCCCAGTAAACCCGTTGCAGCAACTTCACCGATTTCATGGTTGATGACATATTCAATCTGCACCTTAAGGAGTTGTTCGAGTGTATAGGCCGGATCCGAATCCAGTGGAAACTGGCTCAGCGCGTTCGCCAGGGCGCCCGCAGGGGAACGGCGCCAACGCCAGGCCTCGATTTGTTCCCACAACATACGCCGAATCGATTCCTGGCGAACGTATACATATTCACCCTGGGTCATTGCCACCGAGGCAGATAAATCTCTTGCATACTCACGGCCACTGATCATCACATCATATGAGTCATAATGTTCGATCTGGTCAAGTGAACCCAGGTAGAATTCCGGACGGCAACCCCTGCTGTAACCAGCGCTGTATACCAGGCCATGTTCACGAATCTTCTGGTTGATCTGTTCCACGTTGAATGGGTCGAATTCATCGTTGCCGACCGGAATATCCCTGAACTGCTCGTTTTCCAGGGATTCCCAGTAGACTTCCTTCTCTGAAACCCATTCCGAGACGGAAGCCGTCTTCAGTTTTTCAGACTGATCGATGGATTTCGCCCAACGATAGAGTTCACGCATCTTGAGCAGATAGGTACACATGGTGTAATTACCTGCGAAATTGGCATCAGCCACATCACAGTTAAACTGAACCGCATCGCATATCTGTTGCAGATTAAAACTCATGTGAAGATTCTAGCCGACTATCGGCGCAGATATAAGCGTACAGATTCTGTGGTCAGCCGAGCGATTGTCTTCAACCCTGTCCGCCGGCTACAAGCGGATGTATGAATGTCGTGGGGCCCCTCAGTGCTCGACGACCATGGCCGCTTAATGACGTCCTGTCATCGCGGCATTCGTACATCCTTGTACATCAGATGTCCGAGAGCGGCCCTCGCCTCGGACGGGTAGAAACTTTTACATCATTCGACAAAGCTTTGGCGGGCTATTTCTACAAGCCCGTCCGCCGGCGGTCGCATCCCCACTTCGTGGGGCCCCTCAGTGCTCGACGACCATGGATGGTCTTGTGCCGCGGAGGACAGGACGTCCGAGAGCGGCCCGCGCCTTGGACGGGTAGAAACTTTTACATCATTCGACATAACTTTGGCGGGCTATT
>JBFFRZ010000188.1:0-5373 GCA_041572715.1 Gammaproteobacteria bacterium | reverse complement strand
TCTTTCTTCTTGTCTTTCTTCTTGTCTTTCTTCTTGTCTTTCTTCTTGTCTTTCTTCTTGTCTTTCTTCTTGTCTTTCTTCTTGTCTTTCTTCTTGTCTTTCTTCTTGTCTTTCTTCTTGTCTTTCTTCTTGTCTTTCTTCTTACCCGCTGATGACTGATCATTCGCGCTGTCAGGATCAAGCAATGTCTTCGCCGACTGGATCACGACTTCAGAGCGGGCCGCGCCAAAACCGGGGACTTTACTCAAATCTGCTACAGAGGTTGATGCGATATCTTCCGCTGTGTTGAAACCGTATTCATTCAAAACTTTTTGGGCGGCGGGGCCAATCCCGTTTATTTGCGTAATATCAGTCATAAGCCTATATCTAAGTTATATGTACGAATGACTATAGCACCAACTCCGGGAATATGACCACTTTTTTATTAAGACTATTGAATGCAATTACCCGGTATCATGCACCCGGTTGGCGGCTTAACCTTCGGCAGGTTTAACGGTAATCCGTTCATCGTTAAGAATGCGAACTTCACGCTGCGGAAATGGTATCTCCATGCCATTTTCACGTATCACGTTCCAGATCATATGCAACAAATCTGCCCCAACCCGGTTCTTGCCATCATCAACCCCGATCATCCAGAACTCAACCAGTATCGTGATACCGGAATCATCAAAGCTCTGTATTTCAGCATCAGGTTGCTCTTCGAAAGGATAGTCCGGACCACTGATCACCTTTGGATGGCTCCTGCATACTTCACGCACCAGTTCAAAAAGCTTGTCCAGATCCGTTTTATACGCAACCTGAAAATTCAGTGAGTAACGTTGCTTCTTATCCTTATGTGTCCAGTTGACCACATTATCGGTAATAAACTTGTCGTTTGGTACGACGATGTCCTTACCATCAAACGTTTCCAGCACCGTGCTACGCATGTTCATTTCCCTTACCGTACCGGCAACGCCATCACTGAGTTCAACATAATCACCAATTGAAATAGAACGATCGAGCAGAATGATGACCCCAGACAGGAAGTTCGAAGCTATCGATTGCAAACCAAAGCCAAGCCCCACACCCAGTGCGCCGCCAAAGACTGCCAGGGCAGTGAGATTAATACCCATAACCTGAAGCAACAGCACAAATATGACCACGAAGATGGTCACCTCAAAAAGCTTGGCAAAAACCTCTCTGGTACCGATGTGCAGATCGGTCTGGTTACGAATTATTCTCTGGCCGGTGCGGTTGGAAACCTTGCCCAGCCAGAACAGCACGCCGCCGAAAATGACTACCCTGACCAGGCCATAGGCGGAGATGCGAATATTACCGATATTGACGTCCAGGCTATCGAGATAGGCAGTCACCGCATCCAACCAGCCAAAAATCTGTAACAACGCGATCGGGATCACGATCCACTTGACGAGGTTCCTGAGAATCTTACGTTCTATATACCGGGTAATGACGCTATATATCAGGAATACTACCGCGAGACTTTGCGCAATCAGTATCAGCCATGAATCCTGTTTCAGCACACTGCTTATTTCTATGGCGGCCGCGAGCGCAAGAATATTGAAAAGTGGAAAAAGCAGGTTACGTAAGTCATATATTCCCTTCCTCAGGGCGAGCAATACCCCTTGCCTGGGGGGCGACTTGAGTATTGGGATGGACTTTTTCAGGAAAATTGCAAACGACAGGGCAAAAATAATGGCGAGCACTATCATTCCCAGCTGCGTATACACCTGCGGGCTGGTTCCATAAGCAACTAGCTGTTGAGTCAGGTTTTCGAAAAACCTGATGACTGATTCAGTCTCGAACATTTTTTCGTCCCGGTTGGACTGGCCTCTTTCGCTTAAGAGTATGTGCTGGCTATTAATGTGTCCAGCCAGTTGTTCAATCCGAACGATTTACAATAGACCGACAATACTCCCGTGCTCATTTTTTGTATGTTGTCATAGCTGACGGACAATACGCGCGACGATATGGATACTGCAAAATCGTTGCAGATAGAGTTACACTTAGCCCAGACCAACTCATAACAACGATGAAACTGACCCTCTTAAAAGAACAACAACGTCTGGTTGATCAGATCATGGGGGAAGTTCGCCGTGGCGAATCCGCTGCGGGTAAAACACTGGAAGAACGTATCACCCAGGTCATCAGCGACTACCATGAAGACAGCCTCCCGGGCCAGTCACGCGAAGTCACGATTCTGATTTCAGATATTCGTGGATTTACTGCAATGTCGGAACGCTATGAGGCGACACAGATTGTGTCGATGCTGAACCACTATTTCTCGATAATGAACGAGATCATCCTGAAGCATGACGGGGTCATCGACAAATACATGGGCGATGCCATCATGGCCCTGTTTGGCGTTCCTGAGCAACGCCCGGATGATGCCCACCGTGCGGTGAGCTGCGCAATCGAAATGCAAAACGCCATGGATGAGGTCAACGCCGAAAACAAGGAAAGGGGTTTGCCCGAACTATACATGGGTATCGGGATTAACACCGGAGTCGTCTCCGCGGGACAGGTCGGTTCCCATTTACATTATGAATATACCGTCATTGGTGACGGGGTGAACCTGGCTTCACGGATTGAGTCACATAGCCTGCGTGGCCAGATACTCGTCAGCGAGCATACCTATCAGAAGGTCAAGGAGGATGTTGGTGTTGGTGACATCAATTCGGTCCGTGTCAAAGGTAAAAGTGAGCTGGTCAAGCTCTACGAAATCACGGGCATTGACTGGGAAAAAGTCATGAGTGTTCCCCGCCGGGAAATCCGCACCAGCATTCGCGTTGAAATCGATGCCAGCTTCCCTTTCCAGGTAATTGAGCACAAGGAAATCATTCCCGGGGTGTATATCGCACAGGCGCACGACATCAGTTACAACGGCATGTTCGCCACCATACAGCAACCACTGGAAGTACTTACGGACATCAAGCTATCACTGTCTCTGTCACTTCTCGGTAATGATACCCGCGATGTCTATGGAAAAATCATGAGTATCAGGGCGATGGAAGACAGTTATGGTTGCGGCATCGAGTTTACGTCGATGGATGAGGAAAGCCAGCAGGCGATCAAGGATTTCATCGACCGGATACTCGAAGGTTAGTTATTTTTGTCCGTCAGGCATTCAGCGTGATTCAGAATTCATGGAAAATTGATTTCGGTTAACTTAGCGGCAATTCTCACACCCAATGGACGATTCCTGCCATATACTTAGGCGGTTAAACAACGCAAGGGAGACAGGTACATGACTAGAAAACAGCCTCTGATTTTATCTGCGATGCTGGCATTATTTTTCAACTTTCCATCTGTGCAGGCGGCAGAGCTGATCGACCGTATTGATGATGCCTACTACAGTATTACCCAGACAAATCCTCCGCAATTACATGTAGTAGCGCGCGGTTATGTCAGTTCTGGTGGCTGGGGCTTCCCTAAACTGGTGCCTTATCTCCGTCAGCAGCCCCCGGCCCAGGGCGTGCTGGAGTTTGATTTTATCGCCACGCCGCCTTCAAGCGGCCGAATGGTCATCAAGGGAAATACACCGATTGGCGCGAACAACCTGCTGCATGATTATTACCCCAGCATACAGGCAATAAAAATCAATTCGCGCACCAACAGTAGATTGATCAAGGTAATACCGCCAACGATTGCTGATAGCTATGGCAGCGGTCGATAGCACAGGCACTGAACTGTAATTTCTTCGCTATTCTCTACCCGGGTATGACAGCTAACTGTACTACCCGGGTTAACGATTCAGGACAAGCCAGCCAGCTTCAACAAAGCCACATGGCAGACCTATCCTGGCGATAGAGGAACACGGTACCCAGCTAGACACGCAGAACAACGAACGTAACCAGCGCACAGACAGCCATCGGCGGGTTCCAGGCAACTCAATCGGAAAGCCCCTGTTTTCAAGCTAAACTGCATTTAACGCATCATTTGCAAGCCATACATGCAACGGCGGTAGGCCCGCTCGTAATCTATATTATGCTGATCCGCTTGCCTGGCGCCACCAACAACGCCGCCAAATGCCGCACTTCCCACTGCAGCCGCGCCAGTACCTCCAGCCACGGCGCCTAACAATAGTCCGGCACTGGATCCGGCAGCCGCGCTGCCCATGGTTCCACTGCGACTATCTGCATGATATTGCGCCTGGGCAGCACATTCCGTCGGTGACTGCGCATATGCGACCGGCACACTAAATAGCATCATACATATTAGTACTGCGGCTGAATCTCGCTTCATAGTTCTAATGATTGTTCACTTGTAAACTCCATCAATGTACTTGAAACCGGTACACTGTTCTACAGTAAATCGAGCGCCTTTCAGGATCAGCACATCTCATGGAATTTCAGCAGGACAACCGGCATTCAATCATTTTTTCGCGGCCACACTCAGGATTTTTATGCTTTTCCTGGAAAAGCTTCTGAATAACCTGGTCAATGCCTTTCTCATCCCTTTCTTTTTATCCAACTTTTAAAACACCAAACTAACGGTTGTAGCCAGCATGCGGCTCAACAGGAGCTCGTTATATTGCTGACACTATCATGGTGCAAATCTATATGTGCGAGATGTTAAATTCCGGGCTTCACCCCGACTAAAAATCTAACTCGTGAAAAAACTCAATTGCCTGGTCCACAGCGTCATCGGAATTGAGATCAAGAAAGAAATGCCCGGCCCCCTCGATAACCACCAGACGGATTTTTTTACCGTCGGCATAAGGTCTGACCAGCCGATTGAGATCAGGCAACCGATTGTCTTCACTGGCAGCAATGAATAGCGTTGGCTTCCTGGCTTCCCTGATCAGGTTGGGAAGTAATCGTTGCGGATCGAGTCGATAGTAGCTGACAAAAGACGCCGCGCTCACCGTGGCCTGCGGACAATAGAGGAAATCGACTTTTTCCATCAACTTGTCACCCTTGCCAGAGGCCACCAGCAGTTCGGCGCGATCCAGGATATCAGCGAGTTCCTTGCCATAGCGGATCTTGTAACCGCCGGGGCTCCACATACGGTGGTCAGCCGTTCCCGGCCCCAGAAGTACAACACCTAGAATAGCGTCCTCATCATTATTGGCCGCGTAGCGCGCTATTTCGTTGCCGCCGTATGAGTGTCCGAACAACACCAGTTTTCCGGCTCCCTGATCCTTAAGCCATTGAACCCAGAAAGCTATTTCTTCAAGAGAGCCGTCTAGTGTGTATCGGTGTGGTGCCATGCAATCGAAGGGGCCATGACGATTATCTATTGCCAGGCTGTAATTGATTGCCAGTGAACTATAACCTTTTTCTTTTAACAGCTGCTGGACGTATGGAAGCGGTTCACGGCCATTATGCTGGATTAGTGAATGAGTGATAAGAATAATGCCATCAGCAATTGTTT
>JBFFRZ010000187.1:0-5400 GCA_041572715.1 Gammaproteobacteria bacterium | reverse complement strand
GAAAACCGAAGGCGATTACCACACGGTCGGCAGGAATAACTTCTTCCGACCCGGCAACCGGTTCCGGTTTGCGGCGCCCACGCTCATCCGGTTCGCCGAGTTGGGTCGTCACGACTTTTACGCCCTCTACACGGTCACCACCGACAATTTCCACCGGTTGTCGGTTCCACAGGAAGTGCGCGCCCTCTTCTTTGGCATTTGCAACTTCGCGACGTGAGCCTGGCATATTGGCTTCATCACGCCGGTAGGCGCAGGTAACGCGATTGGCTTGTTGCCGCAGAGAGGTCCTGACACAATCCATGGCCGTATCACCACCGCCCAGTACCACCACGTTTTGCCCTTGCATATCGACGAAGTCAGGGGCGTCTTTTTGCCAGTCCATGACGCGATAGATATTGGAAACCAGAAATGGCAGGGCTTCAAACACCCCTTGCTTGTCTTCTCCCGGGAAATCGCCTTTCATGTATTTGTAGGTACCCATGCCCAGGAAAACGGCATCATATTCGTCCACCAGTTGCTGGAAAGCGATGTCCTTGCCGACCTCGGTGTCCAGTATGAATTCAACACCCATCTCCTCGAGAATTTGCCGACGTGTTTGAACCACTTCTTTTTCAAGCTTGAATGGCGGAATGCCGAAGGTCAGTAAACCACCTATTTCCGGATAACGATCGTATACCACCGGCTTGACCCCGTGACGTGCCAGCACGTCAGCACACCCCAGACCCGCAGGGCCGGCACCGACGATGGCAACCTTTTTGCCGGTGGGTATTACCAATGAAAGGTCCGGACGCCAGCCTTTTTTCAATGCTTCATCGGTAATGTATTTCTCTACAGCACCTATGGTGACGGCGCCAAAGCCGTCATTGAGGGTACAGGCCCCTTCACAAAGCCGGTCCTGGGGACAGATGCGGCCGCAGATTTCAGGTAATGAGTTGGTACGATGAGACATCTCGGCCGCGGCAAATAAATTGCCTTCTGCGATGAGCTTGAGCCAGTTTGGGATGTAGTTATGAACCGGACATTTCCATTCGCAATACGGATTGCCGCAAGCCAGGCAACGCCCGGCCTGATGGGCGGCACTATCAGGTTCGAACTGCTCGTATATTTCCTTGAATTCATAGATGCGTACATCAACCGAGATTTTTCGTGGGTCGGTACGCGGTAAATCCAGGAACTGGAAGGCGTTTTTGGCTGGATTATTCATACGTCTCACCTTTATGCAGCATCGAGCAAGGTTTCAATCAAGCTGTCGATTTCGCTGGCCTTTGGTTTTACCAGCCAGAAATGATCGAGCCAGTGATCGAAGTTCTCGATGATCTCCGCGCTCCAGGCGCTTCCTGTTTGCTCATAGTGCTCCTGAATCATGTTCAGCAAGTAATGCCGATGGGCATCCATATCTTCAGTTTGCATACTGTGGATGTCGACATCGTTATTAATACGGTGATGAAAGCTATCTTCGGTATCCAGAACAAAGGCAAAGCCCCCGGTCATGCCGGCGCCAAAATTAACGCCAGTTTTGCCAAGTACCACCACTACACCGCCGGTCATGTATTCGCAGCCATGGTCGCCCACGCCTTCGACGACAGCGCGCGCACCTGAATTACGCACCGCGAATCTTTCGCCAGCCTGACCGGCTGCTAACAGCTTGCCGCCGGTGGCGCCATACAGGCAGGTATTGCCAATGATGGTACTTTCATTGGATTTGAAACGGCTATTTGCCGGGGGTGTAATGATCAGCATGCCGCCGGCCATGCCCTTGCCGACATAGTCATTGGCATCACCGGTAAGTTTCATGTGCAGGCCGCCGGCATTGAATACACCGAAACTCTGTCCTGCTGTCCCAGTCAGATTAATGCTGATCGGGTTGTCGCTCATGCCCAGGTTTCCGTGACGTTTGGCGATTTCACCGGAAAGCCTCGCGCCAATGGAACGGTTGTTATTTTGCACGCTATAGCTGAACTCTCCGCCGGACATGCTTTCAATGGCCGGTAGTGCATCGGCGACCATCTGTTCCGCGAGTTCACCCTTATCAAACGGCTCGTTTTTCGGCTCTATGCAATAACGGGGTATCGATGGATCGAGGCCACCATCAGATAGCAAAGGCGTAAGATCGAGTTGCGACTTTTTGCTACTGTCTCCCTGCAGGATTTCCAGCAGGTCCGTGCGGCCAATCAGGTCAGCCAGTTTGCACACACCCAGCCTCGCCAGGTGCTCACGTACATCACGCGCCACAAAGCGAAAATAATTGATGACTTTTTGCGGGCCGTTCGGTTTGAAGTGTAATTCACGCAAGGTACCGTTCTGGGTAGCGACACCAGTGGCACAGTTGTTCAGATGGCAAATGCGCAGGTACTTGCAACCCAGTACAACCATGGGCACCGTACCGAAACCAAAGCTTTCTGCCCCGAGTATGGCGGCCTTGATAACGTCAAGCCCGGTTTTCAGCCCGCCATCTGCCTGCAGGCGTACCTTGTCACGCAGGTCATTGGCCCTGAGTACCTGGTTAACCTCGGTCAGGCCAAGCTCCCATGGTGAACCCGCATAGCGCACACTGGTGAGCGGGGAAGCGCCGGTTCCGCCGTCGTATCCCGAGATAGTAATCAGGTCGGCATAGGCCTTGGCAACGCCAGCGGCAATCGTGCCAACTCCCGCCTCTGCCACCAGTTTTACCGAAACCAACGCACTTGGGTTGACCTGTTTCAAATCAAAGATTAGTTGTGCAAGGTCCTCGATCGAATAGATGTCATGGTGCGGTGGCGGAGAGATCAAAGCCACCCCGGGTGTTGAGTAACGCAGGGTCGCGATCATCTGGTTAACCTTGTCGCCGGGTAACTGTCCGCCCTCACCGGGTTTTGCGCCCTGTGCAATCTTGATTTGCAGAACCTCCGCATTCACCAGGTAATGCGGTGTGACGCCGAAGCGCCCGGATGCAACCTGCTTGATCTTGGACCGCTTGATCGTGCCATATCGCGCAATATCTTCGCCCCCTTCACCCGAGTTGGACCGGCCGCCAATCGTATTCATGGCTTCAGCCAGAGCCTCATGTGCTTCTGGCGAGAGCGCGCCCAATGACATGCCAGCGGTATCAAATCGCAACAGGATGTCTTCCAGCGGCTCAACCTCATCGATATCTACCGGAGTCACATCATCGCGCAGCCTCAACAGGTCTCTCATGGCAGCGGTCGGACGTTCGTTCACCGTACGTGCAAAAGCCTGGTAATCGGCATAATCATTGGTTTCAACCGCCTTGTGTATGGAGTGAACGACATCGGGGTTAAATGCATGGTATTCGCCACCATTAATGTATTTCAGCAGACCGCCCTGCTCACGATGTTTGCGAGGATTCCAGGCAAGCTTGCCCAGTTTTTCCTGGTCTTCTTCCAGGTCTGAAAAGCGCGCACCCTGAACTCGGCAGGTCGTATTGCGAAAGCAGACATCAACGACTTCATTGTGCAGGCCGACGATTTCAAACAGCTGCGCACCACGATAGCTGGCAATGGTAGAGATACCCATCTTGGAGGTGATTTTTTTCAGGCCCTTGTTGATGCCGCTGATGTAGTTCATGCTCAGTGCCGATATATCCTGGCCGATAATCTCACCGGTGCGCACCATGTCGCGCAGGCATTCAAATGCCAGATAAGGGTAGACCGCGGTCGCGCCGTAGCCGATTAAACAGGCGAAATGATGTGAGTCTCTTGCGGTCGCAGTTTCAACGATGATATTGGAATGACATCTAAGCCCTTTTTCAATCAAGCGATGGTGTACGGCACCGGTGGCCAGCAGCGCGTGAACCGGCAGCTTGTCTTTGCCGATGTTCCGATCACTGAGAATCACCAGTACCTTGCCGCTACGGATGGCGTCTTCCGCCTGCTGGCATATGCGATCAATGGCTTCCTTGAGGCTGGACGAGGCGCTGTAATTGAGTTCGATGCGGGCATGCCCATATTCACTATCATCCAGTCGGATAATCTGCTGAAATTTGTCGCGGGAAAGCGCCGGCGAGTTTAGTACCAGCCTGCTGGCATGAGCGGCGGTTTCTTCAAACAGGTTGTGTTCACGCCCCAGGCAGGTTTCCAGGGACATGACGATGTTTTCACGCAACGGATCTATAGGCGGGTTGGTTACCTGGGCGAATTGTTGCCTGAAATAATCATAAAGAGAGCGTACGTGACTGGACAACACCGGCATGGGCGTATCATCACCCATTGAGCCTACGGCCTCCTGCGCCGCCTCGGCGAGCACGCGTACCACCTGGTCACGTTCTTCAAACGTTAGTTGGAAGAGCTTCTCATAAACCGTGTATTGGTCTGCATCTGAGAAGTCGCCGGGGTTTTCATCAATCTCGCTGAGGTCATATAGCTCGGCCATGTTGTCCGATAGCCACTGCTGGTAGGGCTGGCGTGACTTGAGATCGTTATCGATATCATCAGGGAGTAACAGCTTGCCCGTCTGTGTATCTGACGCGAGCATCTGTCCGGGCATGAGACGTCCCTTGCACACGACATCCGCATTATCATAGTCATGCACGCCTATTTCGGATGCCAGTGTGATTACCCGGCCTTGCTGCTCGTTTTCGGTAATGGCGTAACGGGCTGGTCTCAAGCCGTTGCGGTCCATGGTGCAGACTGCATAGCGCCCGTCGGTAAATACAACACCGGCCGGCCCGTCCCATGGTTCCATGTGCATTGAATTGAACTCATAAAAGGCGCGCAAATCGGGGTCCATATGCTCGATATTCTGCCAGGCAGGCGGGATCAGCAGGCGCATGGCGCGAAACAGGTCGATACCGCCGGCAACCAGTGCCTCCAGCATGTTGTCCAGGCTCATGGAGTCAGACCCTGACATGGTGACTAGTGGCCTGACCTGGTCGAGATCCGGGATCAGCGGGGTATTAAAAATGTGACTGCGCGCAACTGACCAGTTGCGGTTGCCCTGCACCGTATTGATCTCACCATTGTGCGCGAGGAGGCGAAATGGCTGTGCCAGGCGCCACTGGGGCAGGGTGTTCGTGGAAAAGCGCTGGTGAAAGACGGCCAGCTTGGCCTGCATGCGTTCATCTGCCACGTCCCGGTAAAACACGGGCAGGTAAGCCGGCATGACCAGGCCCTTGTAGGAGATGACACGGGATGACAATGATGGAATGTAAAACATGTCATCATCGGACAAGGCCTTCTCGGTCTGTCTTCGGGCAATATACAGGCGGCGTTCAAGTTCCGCCTCTTCAACTGGTTCGCCGGTGTTGATGAATATCTGTTCGATACCGGGTAAAGACTGTGCGGCCTGTTCGCCGAGCGCGGCGGTATCAACTGGCACCTGTCTCCAGCCTGATGGGATGAGGCCCTGCTGCTTGATGAAATCTTCAAGCGTCGATTTTGCCTTTGCAGACTGCTGGCTGTCGGT
>JBFFRZ010000186.1:0-5415 GCA_041572715.1 Gammaproteobacteria bacterium | reverse complement strand
TCAATGATATTTAAACCAGCCGGCGCCTTACTGGTTACACTTGCATGCGCTGTTTCACCGCACATAATCAATATGAATCTGTATGTTCTAACAGAGACATTATTTACTTTTCTGTTAGTTACAACCACCTGGTTTCTGGTTAAATCCAAACAGCAAGGTTCATTATTACTTTTGATCATTAGTGCATGTTTACTGGGCATTACAGCACTCGTGCGTCCAACCATGCAGTTTTATTTTCTGCTTGAAATTCTTCTACTTTGGAGTTTTATTCGAACACCAGTAAGAAGAAGTACAGTTACCGTATTTGTGCTCGCATTTATCTCGATAGTATCCATATGGTGGGCCAGAAACTGGCTTGCCATCGGCGCCATAAGTGACTCAACTCTCATGGCCAATACACTGCATCATGGAATGTACCCGGACTTTATGTATAACGAACGTCCGGAAACTTTCGGTTATCCATACAGATTTGACCCAGAATCACAGGCAATATCAGGCTCGGTATTCGAAGCATTATCAGCCATATGGCATGGCTTCACGAGCAATACCGCCATGATGTTGAAATGGTATCTAATGAAGCCACTTTATCTATTCCAATGGAATATCATACAGGGTAATGACGATATATTTATCTACAAAGCCTGGTCATCTCCATACTTCCAGGACAACGGAATTTTTCCGCTCAGTAAATACATTATGATGCTTTCACATCCCACAGCTGTATGGGCTGCTTTCACTGGTATGTTGCTTGCTTTCATGCCACTATCAAAAAAGTTATTTACACATGAACAACTGATAGCGATTAGAACCTGCGCGCTGATCTATCTTTACTTCATTGTGGTCCACATTGTAGTCGCACCATATCCGAGATATTCCATCCCCATCAGGCCATTCACCTACATGCTCGCGCTGTTTGCCATCGTTACCACTGTATTGGCGACTATCCATCGAGTACAATCAAAAGCGCATTTACGGGTGTAACACAGGCCATCAAACCCAACAGCAGCATATATATGGAAAAAAACGGCAATACAAAACACCCACTGTCCAGGAGATTCAGAGGCTTTCTTCCTGTGATTGTTGACGTAGAGACCGGTGGCTTTAATGCACAATCAGATGCGCTACTGGAGATCGCCGCTGTGACTGTCACCTATAGTGATGACCATGAGCTGATTACTGACAAGGAAATCGGCTATCACATCAAACCTTTTGAAGGTTCCAACATTGAACAGGCGGCCATTGAATTCAATGGTATCGATCCATTTCACCCTCTTCGTCCAGCAATTGAGGAATCGGAAGCGCTGCAGAAAATCTTTCAGCTGGTACGTAAAGCCGTCAAGGAACATGACTGCACGAGGGCCATATTGGTAGGACATAACCCGGCCATGGACCTCGCATTCCTGAATGCAGCCGTGGAACGAGTCAATTCAAAAAGAAACCCGTTCCACCCGTTCTCAACTTTTGATACTGCGACACTTGGCGGGCTTGCCTATGGTCAGACGGTACTAGCCAGGGCAATCGATGCTGCGGATATAGAGTGGGAAAATGACCGCGCCCACTCCGCAATATACGACGCCCAAAAAACAGCCGAATTGTTTTGCAAAATTGTTAACCGCTGGGATCAGGAGACACTTGGCATTAATTCGGTAGCGAGAAATACCCACATTGGCTAGCAACGACTATTCAGGCCATGACCTGGAGGCCATGATGTTTGCCCAAAACTATGGGCAATGGATTTTTGATTATTTTGAGCCTTATCTTGGCCAACGGATAGCGGAGGTCGGCGCTGGTAAGGGTAATTTCTCACAACTCATATTAAATAATGACATTGCCCAGCTGTATGCATTTGAACCTTCACCCAATATGTACGAGAACCTGCAGGCGCGCATAGGTGGCCACAAGAATACCATGCTTATCAATGGAACATTTGAGGAAAAGGCCTCTGACCTGAGTGGTAGACTGGACTCTGTCATCTATATCAACGTACTGGAACATATTGAAGATGACCAACGCGAATTAGAGATTGCACGGGATGCACTTAAACCGGGTGGCAACCTGTTGATCTTTGTGCCGGCTCTGTCGTGGCTATATAGTAATTTTGATCGTGAAATTGGCCATTTCCGTCGGTACCACAAACAACCACTGACAAATAAAATCAAGCATGCCGGATTAGATATTACCGACATTCGCTACTTTGATATGGCAGGAATACTGCCGTGGTATGCCAATTTCGTACTGATGAAAGGTCAGATGAATAAAAAAGGTGTCCATCTGTATGACAAGCTAGCGGTTCCTGTCTCGCGTATGGTAGAAAAATTACTCACGCCACCCATAGGAAAAAACCTGATACTCGTGGCGAAAAAATAAAACACTGGCCAAACAGTATAAACAAAATAGCCAGTGTTTCATGATGATCATTCAGCTTTCTTGGTGCTTGCTACCGCTTCTTCAAGTACTTGCTTTAACTCGCCCTTTTCCGCCATTTCCACGATTATGTCACCACCACCCGCAAGTTCCCCGGCTATGTATATCTGAGGGAAAGTGGGCCAGTTAGCATACCTGGGCAAATTTTCGAAAATTTCCGGGTCTGTCAACACATTTACATAGGCAAATTCCACACCCGTCGCAGCTAACGTGGCCGCCGCACGCGCAGAAAACCCACATGCCGGGGCATCTGGGCTGCCCTTCATATAAATTACAACTGCATTATTCTTAACTTGCCCATCGATTCGTTCCAGTACGTCCATAAAAACCTCTCATTGTTAATCCTAAATAAAGCAAAGGCTGTCACATGCATATCAGACAGGTCAACTGCCCATTGTAAATACCTTTCTTTCAAAATGTGCAAATTCTCACAGTTCGGAGGCATCCTTTGGTACAACCGACATTAGTATGGATATATAATCCGCGCAGGTTTATTCTAATGACAAATTGCGAGACGATATAGGGGAACGGGCATGAAAAAAGATCAAAATGGATTTACGCTCGTAGAGTTAATGATCGTCATAACCATCATCGGTATTCTATCGATCATAGCAATGAGTGTTTACACCATTTATACCAAGAGAACGCATGTATCTGAAGGACTGATTCTCTCCGAAGAAGCCAGGATTTCGGTTTTGGGCTTCTACAATGCCAACAGCAGATGGCCCGTTGATAACACAGAGGCGGGCATATCGCCGCCTGCTGCTTATGCCACCACTGCAGTGCGCACCATTGAGATCAAAGACGACAAAATCACTGTAATCTTTACTCAGGCCGTGAATGATGGAGAAACAATCGAATATGTACTCGAGACCTCCGGTGGTTCAACCGCCTGGGATTGTACGGGTGGTACGCTTTTGAACCTGTATCGGCCAAGTAGCTGTAAATAATGCCGGGTACTCTCAAACCATAAACCGAGTCTGGAATTTTAGTCTTGAGACGCAAAAGCAAAAGGCCAGTCGCAAAATCAACCCGCCGCAAAGGTAGAGGACTTTTCTGGGTGGCGGTATTTCTGTTCCTGATGATCGGTGGGATCAGCATTTATTCCCTTGCTCCTCAAGATAAAAACCGAAATCTCACCGTGCCACCTACGGAGGCTGCTGGAACCCATAAGAAACAATCGACACCGAGCACTTTTTCTCTGGATATTCCGGTCCCCCTTAATACTCCCGGCAACGAGGCCAACCGATCCAGCATACCGCAGATCGATGGGGTTGCAGATGGACCGCGTGAATGCAGTAACAGGCGTGGCGCCAGGAACCTTTGCTACACGACCAGGTATCAGTATTCCATTACATCAGGCTCTGCAACGATTACGCCGGGAGCGGACGGTACACTAAATGTATCTACTTCCGTCTACGTTTCAGGCAAGGGCAGCCAGGAAAGAAGGGCTGCAGACAAAGCTCAGTCTGATATTCGATATTTCCAGTCCAAATTAACGGCCAATGCAACAGTCACGGTCACTTTAGACTCCCGCTGGTGCCCCAAAATCCACGTAAAGCCTACTTTCTCCTGGAAGGATGCATCCAGGGTTGAAATCTTTCACCGAGCCAAGGTGGATATACAGTACCTGGTTGAAAGGCTGCTCGACGACCCTGTAACCACCTTGGGTAATACCGCCGTAGATAAATTCATTGGTTGCGACGAGATCCGGGCGATACTTGCTAACGCTTGGAAATTCAACAGCTTTCCAATAGCTAAAGCCGGTGGCCGGTCTCTTCAATACATCAATATCAAGCCAAAATCAGTCAACTATAGCGGACTGAAACTGGTTTCGGACAAGGTCTACCTGGGGTTCAGGATAACCGCTGATACTGAGGTAGCAGAACAGCCAGTCATAGCTAAGAACAAAGCCCTGCCTCAGGCCACCCGGATAATGGATGGAGGCGGCAACGCATCTATTTCCTTACCAATCGATCTTGGTTATCAATACATACTAAATGCAATTAACAACCAGATTGGCAAACAACCATTTCAAACCAAAAACCGCTGGGGCAATTTCACCATTCATATTAACAAAATAAAAATCTACCCTTCAGACAGCGAACTGATACTGGGACTACATGTCCATATAATAAATTCTGAAAGCTGGTTGGATACGTTTGGCTGGGTCTTTCTGAAAACCACTCCGCAACTTATGCAAAGCGGGGATGGAATCATGCTGACCCAACCGGTGTTTACAAAACCGGTTGACACGGGTGAATGGGTCACTCTCAGACGTGCACTAAAGGAATCACTTGCAGATACAATAAAAAAACGCGGCTTAACTGTAAGCTTTACCAAAGAAACCAGGCATCTACTTGATAATATAAAATACGAATTGGGAAAGCCACACGCTGGTTACCCGGTAAAATTCACTCACCCGGTTTTCAAAATCAGTAGCGTAACCCTGCTTTCGGACCGTATTACTGTGAATGGCGCCCTGAACGCGCAAGCAAGCTATGTACCGGATACTGATAGCAAACAGCTTTTAGCAAGCGATATCGAGTCTCCCAGGGCTGTTCAAACCATCCAGGATGAATCCAAAAATGAAATCCAGCTAAAAATAGACAGCTTGCTGAACCAGATGGATACGATTGAGAACAAGCTATCCCGCTTTCGGCAGATTCTCAAGAACTAGATCCCCTGCTGCTGAAGCCATAATTCAAACACTGCAAGATGCCATAACTTACTGCCTTTTATTCTTGTCAGGTGTCGTTCCGGATCCGACAGCAGACCCTCCACATAAGTACGATCAAAGACATTTCTCCGAACACATGCATCAGACAACAGTATGTCTCGCATGAAATCGAGGAATTCGCCCCGCACATACTTTAGCGACGGGACCGGGAAATAGCCTTTTGGTCGATCAATAACCTCATCCGGTATTTTTCCACGTGAAATCATTTTAAGAATGTGTTTCCCATGGCCGCCAACTATGGATTTTGCACT
>JBFFRZ010000185.1:0-5489 GCA_041572715.1 Gammaproteobacteria bacterium | reverse complement strand
GTCACCGTAGACCGGGACCCTAGCGACGTGATCCATGATCTCCGGCCGAGAGCCATGTGGTTGCTTTGTTTTTGTCTTCGATGAAAGCTTGTTGCGTAGCGCTTTTAGTTTTTGCTTTTGCGCCGGGTATTACTCTTTTGGGGGCCTGATACCCCGGGTTTGTAGGGTTTTCTTTTTGGTTTTCCTTTACGTGCAGCGGGTTTGTCCTGTCTATCCGTTAACTCGGTAATATTTAATTTTTTCCCCTGTACCCAGGTGTTTTTCAGCGTCATGAATACTTCTTTCGGCATGCCATCCGGTAAGTCAATCGTTGCGTAGGAATCATAGATATCGATGTTGCCAATGTAGCAACTTTCGATATCAGCCTCATTGGCAATTGCACCAACAATATTTCCCGGTTTTACATCATTGTTATAACCGACATCAACTTTATAACGGCGCATAACGATCTCCGGGAAGTCTTTTAGTGGTATAGGCTTGTTGCCGGTGCTTTTCTTTCGCTTATCATTACTGGATTTTCGTTCCTTTTTCTCATGGCGTGGCTCGTCATTAATTCTGGGCTCTCTTTCAGAAAGGAACAACGGGGTTTCACCCTGCGATAGCTGGGCCAGGGCAGCCGCTATCTGTAATGGCGCCACCCCGGATTCGCTGGCATATTCCTGGATTAATTGCTCAAAGGCTTTTGTATTTTCATTAGCCAGCGTGTCGGATATTTTTTGTTTGAAGGATGCCACGCGTTGCTTGTTAATGGCTTTTGCAGAAGGCAGCTGCATGGGCTCAATTGGATGTCGTGTAACTTTCTCAATCATTGCTAACATGCGTTTTTCACGCGGCGCAACAAATAAAATGGCTTCCCCGGATCTTCCGGCCCTGCCGGTCCTGCCGATGCGATGCACATAAGATTCCGGGTCATACGGGATGTCGTAATTGATGACGTGGCTGATGCGTTCAACATCCAGTCCACGGGCAGCAACGTCGGTAGCAACGAGGATATCGAGTTTCCCTCGCTTCAGTTGTTCAATGATGCGTTCACGGTTTTTTTGCGGGATATCGCCGTTGATCGCCTCGGCGGAAAACCCCCTGGCCTGTAACTTTTCAGCCAGTTCAATGGTTGCTGTTTTGGTACGCACAAAAATCAGCAGCCCGTCAAATTCCTCGACTTCCAGAATGCGCGTCAAGGCGTCCAGTTTGTGGACCCTGGAAACCTGCCAGTATCTTTGTTTAATTGTTGGCGCGGTTGTGGTCTTGCTTTTTATTTTGACCAGCTGCGGGTCACGCAGAAACTGTGCGGCAACCTTGCGAATAATGTCTGGCATGGTGGCGGAGAAAAGTGCAATCTGTTTTGTCTCTGGCGTCTGTTCCATCACCCATTTAACGTCATCGATGAAGCCCATGCGCAGCATTTCATCAGCCTCGTCGAGCACCAGTGCCTTTAATCCATCCAGTTTGAGTGTGCCACGTTTTATGTGATCCATAACCCTGCCCGGGGTGCCGACAACGACATGCACACCACGTTTTAATGGCCTGAGCTGCAGGTTGTAGGATTGACCGCCATATATGGGTAGTACATGGAAGCCCTTCATAAAATGCGCATAAGACTGGATTGCTTCTGCTACCTGGATTGCGAGCTCACGAGTGGGTGCCAATACCAGTAGTTGTGGATGATTTTGCTTGAGATCAATCTGATCTATCAATGGCAGGGCAAATGCCGCTGTTTTTCCTGTGCCGGTCTGGGCCTGGCCAATAATGTCGCAACCATTCAGTAAATGCGGGATGCATTCCTGCTGAATTGGTGAAGGTGTTTCGTAGCCAATATGGTCCAGAGCCTTGAGCAGCGGCATGGATAGGCCAAAACTGTCGAAGCTGGCGGGTTGTGTGTCGGAGGACATAAGAAGTAACTACAAGAATGCGGGCGCGGAGTATACGTCATGCAAGCAGCCGTTCATACCAGGGTAAGCCACCGTTTTACGCAGCCCTGGCTGAGCCACAGGTATGGGATATGTTTGCCTGTCAGGTCCGTATCCCCACCCGGTTCAGTACCACCGGGATATGAGTCGTTTTGGGGCCGAAAGGGCCTTCATCCGCATATAGGTGCGGTGCAGGGCAAAGCCCAGGGAGTCTCCAAGGTGATATTCCATTGTTGGATTAAATATCATGCCAATAGTTGTTACAACAACTAAATTTTTAAAAAGTGCCCCGGCATCGATAAATCATGGTTCTATGCAGGCAAGCTGCTCTTCTGCTATGTTTATGCGCAACACATGCCCGGGATATCGAATATGTTTCGCTACAGTTTTATCGTTGCATTGTTACTGCCATTCTCGGCACTGGCTGATGCGCCGGAAGGTTATCCATTCCAGGCTTTTGACAAGGCAATGAAACAGGCGAATGCTCAAGCGAAGCTGATGTTTGTTTATTTTGGCCGTTACGGCTGTGGCTACTGTGACAAGACCAACAAGGAGGCGTTTTCAGACCCGCTCGTCAGGCAGGAATATATAAAAAATTACATATTGGCCTATGTGGATTCAGAAAGTGGCAACAGGTTGCGTTTACCCACCGGAGAGCGCATCACCGAACGTGAACTGGGCACGCGCTACAAGGCCTTTGTCACACCGGTTTTTTCATTCATGTCACCCGACGGAACCATCGTATTCCAAATGATTGGCGTGCAGAGCAAAGAAGATTTGATGAATGCCAATAATGAGGTACAAAAAGCCTTGAAGAAGGCAGGCGCATCTTGAAGTTTCTGATCGCTTTATCCTTCCTGTACTCATTCACACTGGTCAGTACAGCGCTGCAAGCGCAGCCATGGCAGTTCGCCAGCCCGATACCCGTCACCGAGGCCGCCAAAGAAGGGGTGTTTCATCACCTGGAGTCTGCGGGGAGACGAAATATTGCTGTATCCGGCCATACGGTTGCTGTTGCCTGGGAAGATGACCGTGATGGTATTCCCCGGATCTATCTTTCACGCAAGTTAGTCGATGCTACCGCGTTTGATCATGGAATCCTCATCAGCGACAAGGGCGAGGCTTATGAGCCTGGGTTGATTTCATTAGGTGATGGATATTTTGCTGTAGCCTGGGAGGAGGATGGCCGCGTGTATGCGCGCATTGCCGGTCCGGATGATCCCGGTCCGGTCTACCAGGTGAGCGACACTCTATCGGCACAGGTCAGCATGGCACTTATGCATGACCGGCTACTGCTTGTAATACGGGAACAGCCGCAGCAATTCGGGCGTATTGTGCTGCATGAGTTGAAAGTGGAAGATCGCCTGAAATTGAGCCCGGTCAACAATTGTGCAGTGGATCCGGTACCACCAGATGATGATCAGTTGTACCCGGTAATTTCAGTGCTGAATGAACGCATTGTGGTTGCCTGGGAAGACCGGCGTCATGGTCATACCATTATCATGGCTAACCAGTCGCAACCCGGTAAGGTTTGTGCGTTCGAGCCACCGGCCCGTATCAGTGAAAAGCCACCGCAAGATAGAACGGTAATTTACGGCACCGGCCATGGGGTAGCACGCGTTGCCCTGGCAAATTATGGTCAGCAGGGGCTATATGCAGTCTGGGCAGACAAACGTAATTTCCAGGAAGGCTATGACATCTACGGCGCAGAAAAGCAGGGTGGTCAGACCTTCGGTGCTAATGTCCGGGTGCAGGATGATTTTGGCGGTAATTATCGTCAATGGCACAGCACGGTGACAGGGCGTCCCGATGGCAGGCTGGTTGCTGCATGGGCTGATGAACGTGATGGCAACATGGATATCTGGTATAGCTGGCTGGAGGATGGTGAATGGAGTGAGGATTTTCCGCTACCCGGCGCATCAGGGCCCGGGGTTCAGTATCATCCCAGTATCGTCATGGATGAGTCAGGCAATCTGCATGCGGTATGGATTGAGCGGGAGACGGTTGGCGGCCCCAGCCGGATATTCTACTTATTCGGGGCGCCAGGATAGCCGGTGTAACATCGTTTCGTGTCATGTTAAGGTAATCCGGTACGGTTACCCTGAAATGCGAAATACAACAACGAGATGGTCAAGCCACCGTGAGCCATTATTCAGACAGCCCAGAAATAGATTTTTGTGAGTACAAAGCCAGGCCCTAAAGCGCAAATTCTGCCAACCGGTGTAATGTTTAATGCCTATCCGGATAGCATTGGCAAGAAGCTGTCGGATATCGTTGAAATGTTGCAGCGACCGGAGTTCAGGGACACCTTCTCGCTGTTTTATATCCTGCCGACCTTTTTTCATAGCGACCTGGATCGCGGTTTCTCGATTATCGATTACGACATTAACGAGGAACTGGTTCGTCCTGATGATCTCGATGAACTTCAAGCGCTGGGTATCCAGATCAAGCTCGACCTGGTGCTGAATCATCTTTCTGTCCGGTCGCCACAGTTTCTCGATATTTTGAAAAACGGAAACGAGTCTCCATACCTGGATTTCTTCATCGACTGGAACGAGTTCTGGAAGGATCATGGCACACTTAATGACGACCATACTGTCATACCCGACAAGGAGTATCTGGATAAGCTCTTTATGCGAAAGCCCGGGTTGCCGATATTGAAAGTGCGTTTTCCGGATCGCACCATGAAGACGTACTGGAATACCTTTTATCAAAAAGTCGATTTTGATGAGATAACTGCCCAGGATTTTGAAAAAATAAAGGATATGGATCCAGAACGGGCGGCAGCTATTGCCGACCACGTCAAGATTGTTCTCAAGGATAAAGGTTGCCTGGAAACCGTGGATCTGGAGCAATTTGAGAGGTTCAAGGACGAGGTCATGGATGCGATATGCCAAAAGCGCGATTACCTGGGCCAGATGGATCTGAATGCAAAGTCTGAGATGGTATGGGACTTCTATGACGAGACACTGAAAAAACTCAGTGGATATGGAGCAAAAATAATCCGGCTGGATGCATTCGCCTATTTACACAAAGAACCCGGCCAGTCTAATTTTTTCAATCGCCCTGGTACCTGGGAATACCTGCAGCGGCTACGCAGTATCGCGCAGAAGTATGATTTGATTATTTTTCCTGAAATTCATGCCGAGTATGGTACCGGTATTCATGAAGAAATCGCACATGAAGGCTACCCGGTTTATGACTTCTTCTTTCCCGGCCTGGTCATTGACGCACTGGATCGCGGAAACAATGAGGCATTGATGCACTGGATCAACGATATCATTGAAAAAGATTTACAGACGATCAACATGCTTGGTTGCCATGATGGTATCCCGGTGCTTGACCTCGGGGGCAAGCAGATCGATGGTGAGTACCACCCGGGACTACTGAATAACCGACAGATCGAGGATGTCATGCAACGTATCACTAACCGTGGTGGCATGACCAAGAACCTTTATGATGCCGATGGTAAAAAAATTGACTACTACCAGATTAATGCAACGTTTTTCAGCGCATTGGGAGAAGATGATCAGAAATTATTACTCGCTCGAGCCATACAGATGTTTATGCCAGGCATTCCGC
>JBFFRZ010000184.1:0-5557 GCA_041572715.1 Gammaproteobacteria bacterium | reverse complement strand
ATCATCTGGATATTCCTCTGGGCGGTCCGATCAGGCCAGTTTGATGATCTTGAAGGGCCAGCGCACCGTATCCTGATGGACGATGACATGCCGTCTGATCAATCGACATCGGAATCACGGGACAAACGGGCTTGATTGAAAGCAGTCCTTTTCTCACTGTTACTATTCCCTACCTGACTGCCTTCCTGGCCGGGCTGTTTAGTGGCGTGCACTGTATTGGCATGTGCGGCGGACTCACTGGCGCCATGGTCTATGGAATACCCGAACAGCAACGCGAGGGAGGTCGACTCTGGCCATTTCTTTTAAACTTTAACTTTGGGCGTATTACAACCTATACGGTACTGGGCCTGTTAATCGGCCTGCTTGGGTCACAGGGCGGGCAGTTCATCGAGCAATACAACGGCTGGATGTGGATGCGCGTCATCGCCGGTACGTTGATGGTCGTCATGGGGTTATATCTGGCCGGCTGGTGGATGGGGCTGGTGCAAATAGAAAAGCTGGGCGGCCAGCTGATCTGGCAGCGCATTCAGCCATTAACTAAACAACTTTTTCCCATCACAACCTGGCGTCGGGCCCTGACCTTCGGACTGGCATGGGGGCTGTTGCCCTGCGGCCTGGTCTACACGATGCTGGTATGGTCGCTGGCCGCAGGCGGATGGTGGCAGGGTGCATTATTCCTGTTCAGTTTTGGTGCGGGCACCTTGCCAACATTATTGACCGCGGGCTGGATCACCAATGCCGCAGGAACAACCAGCATGCTCCAGCGCTGGCGCAAAGTCGCAGGTATGCTGGTCATCATCTTTGGACTATGGACCATTGTTTCCAGCCTTCTGGGTCAAATCAATGTCGGCCTTGGATGTCTGCCTGCAACGGCATAAATCGACCATGCAAATTGTAGACAATTGACATATGTCATTCATGTTTATCGCGAAGTAGTTAGTATCTCGTATCCTTGATGGAACGAGCGATGATAGAGAAAGAAATAGAATTTGATATCGACCTGGTGCGTCGATATGACCTGAACGGTCCGCGGTACACTTCCTACCCTACAGCAGCTTCATTTCATGAAGGCATAGGCGAGGAAGAGTATCGTCGTCACGCCCGTTTTTCCAACGAGTTGCTGGTACCCAGGCCACTTTCACTTTACGTTCACGTGCCGTTCTGTGACACGCTGTGTTTTTATTGTGGCTGCAACAAAATAGCAACCAAAAATCGCGAGCTGGCAGATGAGTATCTCGATCACCTGGAAAAGGAAGCCGACATGGTTTCCGTTCTGTTTGACAAGGATCGTGAAGTTACCCAGCTGCATTGGGGTGGTGGCACACCAACATTTCTGACGCGTGAACAGACTGAGCGCCTGATGACGATATTGTCCGAACGCTGGAATCTGTCGGCCGCGCCTGAGCGGGATTTTTCCATAGAAATCGATCCCCGCTCGGTTGATGAGGAGCGCATCGCACACCTGGCCTCGCTCGGCTTTAATCGTTTCAGCCGGGGTGTACAGGACCTGGATGTGAAAGTACAGGAAGCAGTCAACCGTTTGCAGCCCGCCGAGCTGACGGAAACCGCCATCAAGGCCTGCCGCGAGAATGGTGCCAAGTCTATTAATATTGATCTGATCTACGGCTTGCCTCACCAGACCGTGGAGTCTTTTTCCAGAACGCTGGATCGCGTTATTGAATGGTTGCCGGATCGGCTTTCAATTTTTAACTACGCGCATTTGCCGGACATGTTCCCGGCACAAAAACGTATCAATGAGTCGGACCTGCCAAGCGGTCAGGAAAAGCTGAATATGTTTGCCATGACCATTGATCGTCTCAAGTCTGCCGGTTATGTATACATCGGACTCGACCATTTTGCCCGGCCGGATGATGAACTGGTCAAGGCGTTATATGAAGGAACGTTGCAACGTAATTTCCAGGGTTATACTACGCATAGCGATACCGACCTGGTTTCACTCGGCGTAAGTGCAATCAGCAGCTTTGACCGGTTGTTTTCGCAAAACGTAAAGACACTGGAGGCTTACTACGAACGCATTCGCTCGGGGCAGTTACCCATTAACAAGGGACTTGAGCTGGATGATGATGACTGCCTGAGGCGTGAAGCCATCCAGCAGATTATGTGCTGCAATGAACTGGATTTTGATGATCTGGATTCAGAGTTTCACTGCCATAGCCAGGCACATTTCACGGATGAGATTGAACGTTTGTATCCACTGGAGAGAGACGGGCTGGTCCGCATGGTAGGACATAAAATCAGTTTGACCGCTAAAGGCAGGTTTCTCGCACGAATCGTTGCCATGGTATTCGACAAGGCCAGTCAGCAGCTGACCCGCCAGCGGTTTTCAAAGGTTATCTAGCGCGTCTGCGAGGGCAGAGTTCAGTCAGATAATGTAGCCTGCGGGATGCAGATGTGCGGCTTGATCAGCTGATCTTCTTTCTAGAGCAATCGGCATGTGCCGTGATGCACATTTCATCCCAGTCAAGAATCTGTATGTTTCTTCTGTTGACATGAAGCAGGCCGCTTTCATGAAATTTCTTGAATAACCGGCTGAGTGTTTCTACCGCCAGTCCGAGGTAATTTGCCAGGTCATGACGCGACATACTCATGTTGAATTCGGTCGCTGAGAAGCCTCGCTCCTTGAAGCGATGTCCCATCGTTACCATGAAATGGGCAAGCCGCGCTTCGGCAGACATCTGGCCGAGCGTCATCATCATTCTCTGTTCACGGGAGATTTCCTTGCTAACTACCTGCATGAACGACTTGCGCAGTCCATGATTGACGCCGCAGAGCTTGTCGAACTCATGTCCGGGAATCTCGCAGACCGTGCTGGTTTCCAGGGCAGTTGCGGTTGAATGAGGTGGAATACCCCCCAGGCCGTCCAGCCCCACAATTTCACCCGGCAGAAAGAACCCGGTGATCTGCTCGGCACCATCTTCACTGGTGATCGAGGTTTTGAAAGAGCCTGAGCTGACTGCGAAAATAGGGGTGTCTGCTTCACCGGCATGATAAAGGATCTCATCACGCTCCATTTTGCGCTTGGTTTTCACGATGGAGTCCAGGTTGTTAAGCTCTTCTGGCGTCAGGCCGTGTGGTATGCACAAGTTGGACAGGCCACATGTAGCGCATTCAACTCTCTTACTCTGTATATTAGGTATTTCCTGAGCTTTTAAGTTGGCCATTTGAAGGTAATTATTTATGATGATCCCGGATGCAATCCTATCATTACATCAGGCTAGTGAGAATCTTTAGAACCGATGATTTCATCCACAAAGCATGAACAGCTGCAACTGGAACTTTCCAGCTGGTACCAGACGGTGGCAGGGCAATACCTGCAACAGCAGGAAAACCAGTTATTAATCAACGGGTTGGAGGGGGCGTTTGGCTACCATTTGCTGAGCATGGGTCCACTGGACTACCACGGGGCAATATCTGCTTCATCAATTCCGCACCGTATGGTGATCAACACGACCGCCCATGGGGACCACAAAGCACAGCTTATTGGCAGCCAGTATGACCTGCCATTGCAGAAAGACAGCCTCGATGTGGTCATATTGCCGCACTTGCTTGAATTCAGTAGCCACCCGCACCAGATACTCAGAGAGGTAGAGCGGGTAGTCGTGCCAAATGGACGTATGATCATCCTCGGCTTTAATCCGCTTAGTTGTTACGGCTTTTGCCGTGCCATATTCGGATTTCTGGACCGCATGCCCTGGAAGGGCCATTACTATCATCCCATCCGCCTGCGTGACTGGATCCAGTTACTGGGTTTTCGCATCACGCGCATCAGTTACGCGGGTTTTGCGCTGCCACTGCCTTCAGAGGCACTGATGAGAAAAATGGAATTTATGGAGCGCGCCTCCTCATCATTTATTGCACCACTGGGCAGTATCTATATGATAGTCGCGCGCAAAGAGACAGTGACACCCAACGTCATTAAACAACCCTGGATGCGCAAGCGGCCCGCGATTGAAAAGGGCGTAGCTGAGCCGACAACAAGAATAAGGGCACGACAAGATAGACAATGAGCAATGACATAGTCGAGATATTTACTGACGGGGCCTGTCGCGGTAACCCGGGGCCGGGTGGATGGGGTGTCCTGTTACGTTACAAGGACAATGAAAAACATCTGAAGGGTGCAGAGACAGAAACCACCAATAACCGTATGGAGTTAATGGCGGCCATTGTCGGACTTGAGAGCCTGAAACGGCCCAGCAAGGTGCGGCTGACAACGGACTCCCAGTACGTTAAAAACGGGATCAACGACTGGATACACAACTGGAAGAAGAACGGCTGGAAAACGGCCGCAAAAAAACCGGTGAAGAATGCGGAACTCTGGCAGCGGCTGGAGCAGGCGTTACATGAGCACGAGGTTTCGTGGCACTGGGTCAAGGGTCACAGTGGACACCGTGAAAATGAAATCGCGGATGAACTGGCGAATGAAGCCATTGATCAATTGCAACGATAGGGCCTGATAATGCGACAGGTTGTACTGGATACTGAAACCACTGGCCTTGAGACAGCGCATGGGCACCGAATCATCGAGATTGGCTGTGTGGAGATGATCAACCGGCGGCTGACCGGCAATAATTTTCATCAATACATTCAGCCCGAGCGGGAAATCGATGATGGCGCGATGGAGGTTCACGGCATTACCCAGGAGTTCCTCGTCGACAAGCCCAGGTTTGCCGAAATCAGCAACGATCTGCTGGCTTATCTTGGCGATGCTGAACTCATTATTCACAACGCCCCGTTTGATATCGGTTTTCTCAATTATGAATTCCAGATGATACTCGGCGAGCAGTTTGATTTGACCAACCAGTGCGAAGTACTGGATACACTGGCCATGGCACGGCAGATGCACCCCGGGGTCAGAAACAGTCTGGATGCCCTGTGCAAACGCTATTCGGTGGACAATTCCGGGCGCGAACTGCATGGTGCCTTGCTTGACTCGGAAATACTGGCCGACGTTTACCTGGCCATGACGGGTGGGCAGAGCAGTCTTTCACTGGATGCCAGTGAAGAAGTCGGGCGCATGAAACAGTCAACCATTAATCGTATTGACAGCAATCGACCGGCGCTGGCAGTGATCAAGCCAAGCGGCACCGAGCTGAGCGAACATGAAAAGTATCTCGACAGGCTGGAGAAAGACACGGGGTCCTGTGTCTGGCGGCAGGAGAGAGTGGCCGAGGCTGCATCGTCATAACAGAACAGCCAGAGATTGACGACAGTAAACAGGCAAGACACACAGGATAGATAATCATGGCAAACGGAAACGGTTCGATCATTATGGGTAGTGTATGGATGGTGCTGATCTCCATCCTGTTGTTCTGGTTGCCTGTGTTTGGTCCGTTACTGGCAGGCTTTGTCGGGGGTAAAACTGCAGGTGGCATTGGTAGCGGCATCCTCGCGGTATTTATGCCGGCCATTGTCATGCTGGTGCTTACCGTCTTCCTGGTGCCGTTAATCCCGGTGGCCGGTGTTCCGGTAATCGGTGCATTACTGGTCACGATTTTTTCACTCGGCATTGTCTTTGTCGCGCTGCAGGTAGGGCTGT
>JBFFRZ010000183.1:0-5584 GCA_041572715.1 Gammaproteobacteria bacterium | reverse complement strand
CACCCGCTTGAAGTTCATCAACTGTCCTGTATACGCGGGGACCGCCGATTATTCTCTGATCTCTCGTTTGAACTACATGCCGGGCAGGTGCTATACCTGAAAGGCCGCAACGGTACAGGCAAAACCACCCTGCAGCGCTCCATCAGCGGGCTGTTTCATCCGGATGCGGGTGAAATTCGGTGGGACAACCAGTCGATTACCGATCTGGGAGAATCCTTCTACAGAGACGTGCTGTATATCGGTCACGCACCGGGCATCAAGCTGGATTTGACGGCGGTTGAAAATCTGCGCTTTCAGTGTCGGTTGAAAGAATTATCGGTATCGGAAGAACAGATTTGGGATGCCTTGCGCAAGCTGGGGCTGGCAGGCTTTGAAGATTTGCCGGCCAGGGTGCTTTCGGCGGGGCAGAAACGCCGGATTGCGCTGGCCCGTTTATTCCTCGACCAGTCGAGGTTATGGATTCTCGACGAGCCGTTCACTGCGCTGGATGTCGCCGCCGTGGAATTATTACTGGAGCTGATCACGCAGCACCTGGGTCTTGATGGCATGGTGATTTTAACCACACACCAGGAAGTGGATTTGCCGGCTCAGCGAGTCATGGAGATTACGTTGGGGAGCCCGCAGTCATGATGCTGGCCATGAAGACGGTCGTGCATCGTGATCTGATACTGGCGATGCGGCGCAAGACAGAGGTCCTGACCACCCTGTTTTTCTTCATCATCGTCATCAGTCTTTTCCCACTGGGAATCGGTTCAGAAAAACAGATGTTGATGAAGATTGCGCCGGGTGTAGTCTGGGTTGCTGCATTACTGGCATCCATGCTGGCCCTGGAACGCCTGTTCGCCTCGGATTACGAAGATGGCACACTCGAACAGATGCTGCTGATGCCGCAGTCGGTATTCATACTGGTGCTGGGGAAGGTCATTGCGCACTGGCTATTAACGGGTCTGCCGCTGGTGTTGATTGCGCCGCTGGTTGGTCTTCAATACCAGCTGCCAGACGCCGCTGTTTCTTCCATGATGTTGTCCCTGCTCGTGGGTACACCGGTGCTCAGCCTCATCGGCGCAATTGGCGCCGCCCTGACCCTGGGTGTGCGCGGAGGGGGTATACTGCTTTCGCTTTTGATCCTGCCCCTGTATATTCCGGTGCTGATCTATGGCTCTGGAGCCATCGAGGCCAGCATGCTGGCCGGCGCATCGGCTGAGCCGTATCTAATGCTAATGGCGGCCTTCGCCATCGTTGCAGTCGTCTTTGCGCCCTGGGCGACCGGGGCCGCGCTGAAAATTGCTGTTGAATGAGATAGTTGTGAATCTGAACTGGTTTAAATATTCATCGCCCGCGTCCTTTTATCCGTTTGCCGGGAAACTGTTACCATGGTTTTTCTGGCCGACTGTTTTGCTGACCGTGGCCGGCCTCTACTGGGGATTTTTCCAGACGCCTGATGTACTGACTGATCAGAAGGAGTACTACCGCATCATTTTTATTCATGTACCGGCGGCATGGATGTCGATGTGGTTGTATATCGTGATTGCAGGATGGAGTCTGGTCGGGCTGATCATGAACACCCGCCTGTCGTACATGATGGCCGCCGCTACCGCACCGACGGGTGCCATATTTACCTTTATCGCGCTGTGGACCGGGGCTTTCTGGGGAAAGACCAGCTGGGGTACCTGGTGGGACTGGGATCCGCGTATGACTTCCGAGTTGATACTGCTGTTTATCTACATGGGCTACATGGCGCTGCAGGCCGCGATCGATGACAAGCGGCGCGCAGACAAGGCCTCGGCGATCCTCGCGCTGGTCGGTGTATTCATGATTCCATTGATTTATTGGTCGATCAATTGTCCTGATCCCTATCAGTGTACCGCCCTGCACCAACGGTCATCGATCAAGGATATTGAGAGCAACATACTCTGGGCAATGTTAACCATGACTCTGGCGTTCTGGTTATACAGCTTTTATGTCATTTTTAAACGTGTGCGCAACATCATTCTTGAACGGGAAAAACATACGGACTGGGTGAACCAATTGCCTGAAATACAGTCTGTAAAGGGTGGGTCGTAGTCTATGTGGGAACGAATTATTGCCGATTACGGTTTTTACATGGGCTGGTCATTCGGCGTGACGGCTGTACTGATGCTACTGGAACCAGTCCTGCTGAATTTTCAGCACCGTAAAATGCTGCAGCGCTTGCGCAGGATTTCCAGGACAAACCAGACTGACCGATAAGAAACAATATTTAAACGAGCTTATGAAACCCAGACAAAAACGCATCCTGTTTGCAGTGATTGCCCTGATTGCGATCGGCGCGGCTTCCGCACTGGTGATCAATGCATTTCGCAGCAATATCGCCTACTCATTCCCTCCCTCTAAAGTACTGGCTGGAGCCGTATCGACAGGCCAGACTTTCAGGCTCGCCGGTATGGTGCGCGAAGGCACCCTGGTTAACGCAGCCGATAGCCTAAAGTCCGAATTCGTCGTCACGGATAATGAAAAGGATTTGAGGGTGGTCTATACCGGTATACTGCCTGATCTGTTCAAAGAGGGGCAGGGGACGGTTGCCAAGGGCAAGATGGGGCCCGATGGGGTATTCTACGCAGAAGAGGTGCTGGCCAAGCACGATGAGTCCTACATGCCACCGGAAGTCGCGGATGTCATGAAACCCAAAGGTGTGGAGCCTGCCCAGCCTAAGTCATATTAAACCCGGTTACTGATTATGATTCCTGAAGTCGGACACTATGCCCTGGTACTTGCGCTGTTCATTGCGCTGGTGCAAACCGTTCTGCCAATTATTGGTGCCTATCGAGGCATGCCGGACCTCATGTTTGTCGGAAAAGTGGCGGCGAAGGCGCAGGCCCTGTTTGTCACGATTTCCTTTGCAATGCTGATCTGGTCATTTATTGAAAACGATTTCACGGTTGCTTATGTCGCGCAGAATTCAAATAGTGCCCTACCACTAGAATATCGAATATCAGCGGTCTGGGGAGCGCATGAAGGGTCTTTGCTGCTGTGGGTTCTGATGCTGGCTTTATGGACCTATGCCGTGACTATCTTCAGTAAGTCACTGCCGGAACATTTCCTGGCACGTGTACTGGGTGTGCTCGGTTTCGTCAGCGTCGGTTTTTTGCTGTTTATTCTCTGGACCTCCAACCCGTTTGACCGGTTATATCCAGCAGCCCTGGATGGCCGGGATTTGAATCCGTTGCTGCAGGACCCCGGACTGATTATTCACCCACCCATGCTCTACATGGGATATGTGGGTTTTTCCGTGGCCTTTGCCTTTGCCATAGCCGCTCTATTGGGTGGACACCTTGATGCCACCTGGGCACGCTGGTCGCGCCCATGGACAACCGTGTCGTGGCTCTTCCTTACAGTTGGTATTGCATTGGGCAGCTGGTGGGCCTATTACGAACTGGGTTGGGGTGGCTGGTGGTTCTGGGATCCGGTTGAAAATGCATCATTTATGCCCTGGCTGGCTGGTACGGCGCTGATTCATTCGCTGGCGGTAACTGAAAAGCGCGGCGCCTTCAAAAGCTGGACGGTGCTGCTCGCCATTCTGGCTTTCTCGCTCTGCCTGCTGGGAACCTTCCTCGTGCGTTCCGGGGTATTGGTCTCGGTTCATGCCTTTGCCAGCGACCCGGCACGTGGTGTATTTATCCTGGCCTTTCTTGGCATAGTGATCGGTTCGTCCTTGTTGCTTTACGCCTGGCGGGCACCGAATGTTCGCGGTGGCGGCGGGTTTGAACTGTTTTCCCGCGAGACCCTGTTGTTGGCGAACAATGTATTGCTGATGGTTGCCCTGGCCACTGTAATGATGGGCACACTGGCGCCGCTGGTGCTCGATGCCCTGAATATGGGTAAGATTTCAGTAGGGCCTCCGTACTTCGATACCGTGTTTGTGCCCATCATGCTGCCACTGGTTGTGCTCCTGGGTATCGGTCCCATGGTCAGCTGGCGTAGCGGAGACCCACGCCCACTGGTCAGGAAAATACGCTGGCTCGTGGCAGGCAGTATTATCCTGGGCCTGGCAATTCCGCTGATTGCTATGGGCCGCACCACCCTGATGGTTACGGCTGCGGTTTCTATCGCTGCCTGGGCCATCCTCAGCACCGCGCAGTATCTGAAAGACCGGCTGGAAAAAAACAAGGGGCAGAAAGGTTTGTCTGCAGGGGTCTATGGCATGGTGCTGGCCCATATGGGCATTGGCGTATTTGTCATTGGCGTGGCCTTGAGTTCAGCTTTCAGTGTTGAACGCGACATACATATGAAGCCTGGCGAAAATGTCGACATCAATGGCTATATCTTTCATCTTGATAGCGTCACGCCATCCAAGGGGCCAAATTACAACACCTTCATGGGTCAGGTCACCGTTACTAAAGACGGCGAGGAAGTGGCGGTACTGAATCCTGAAAAGCGAACCTACTTTGTGCAGACTATGCCGATGACCGAGGCGTCAATAGATTCCGGGCTATTTCGTGATCTATACGTAGCATTGGCAGATCAGCGTCAAGGCGGTGGCTGGGACTTAAGGGTCTATCATAAGCCTTTCCAGGTCTGGATATGGCTGGGACCGTTTATGATGGCGTTCGGCGGTTTGCTGGCGGCGATCGACCGCCGTTACCGCACATCGGCACAACGGATCGTCAGGGCGCGTGCAAAGAAACCCTCAGGGATGATTGATGCGGGCGCGCGTGCATGAAAACCAGGTACCTGATCCCTGCCGGTATATTCCTGGCAATGGTGGCCATATTTGGCCTCGTGCTGTACCAGATCAACCAGGGACGCAACATCAAGGAAGTGCCTTCGCCGTTGATCGGCAAACCGGTTCCGTCTTTCGAGCTGCCACTACTGCTACCTGAAGGACAGCGATTTTCGTCCACACAGCTGCAGGGCAGAATCAGCGTGGTCAATGTCTGGGCATCGTGGTGTGTATCCTGTCGATATGAGCATGACTTGTTGATGCAGATGTCACGCAACCTCGATGTATCGATGATTGGTATCAACTACAAAGACGAACGGGTCGATGCATTGAAATGGCTCAGAGACCGTGGCGACCCCTACGAATCGACTGTTTTCGATCATGATGGCCGTCTGGCAATAGACTGGGGCGTCTATGGCGTACCAGAAACATTCATCGTCGATCAGCGCGGCATTATTCGTTACAAACTGACGGGCCCGATTACCTCGGAAAAACTGAAAGATGAAATTCTGCCGCTGATAGAACAGTTGAACCAGGGGAGCAGGGTATGAGGTGGACTCGCTGGTTATTGATAGCCGCGCTCGCCCTCTCCGGGCCGGTGCATGCGGTTAAAGATATCGAACTGGACAAGGTTGAAGACCAAGCCCGCTTTCAGGACCTCGCCAATGAACTGCGCTGCATGGTTTGCCAGAATCAGTCCATTGCCGATTCCAACGCAGACCTGGCCCGCGATCTGCGGCTTTTGGTGCGCGAACGGCTGGTTGCGGGCGACAGTGATGTGCAGGCAACAGCCTATATTGTCGATCGATACGGTGAATATGTTTTGTTGAAACCGGTCTACAGTCCGGGCAATGCCATTCTCTGGTTGGCCGGCCCGATATTGTT
>JBFFRZ010000182.1:0-5612 GCA_041572715.1 Gammaproteobacteria bacterium | reverse complement strand
GTGTGCATTGGTGACCAGCCATACCTGCTTGTCGCTAGCATGCAGCTGTTGCAGGAACTGTTCAACATGCGGATGTACCGCAATATAGTGGGCGACTTCACGTTTAAGCGCCTCAATATCAAGCGATAACTGTTGCGTCCAGTAGTCGACGCAATACCAGTCCATGGTACCGACAACCCTCTGGTATTTCTCCTGCATGATTTGTTCTGCCTCGGCATAGGACAGCCCATGTTCCTCGGCATAGCGCTTGGGTATGAACTCCTGCCAGAAGTGGTTATCGAAATACAGGTCGAGCAGGGTGCCGTCCATATCAAGGAAGACAGTATCAATATGTGCCCAGTCGATCATAAGTTATGATTCGCCAATGTCGTTAAAGAAACCCGCGCAGTATATCGTATCTTTCCTGCTGGTCTGCTGGCAGGTCGGACTGTATGCGGAGTTCAGCAAGGAGCAACTCGATTGGCTGAACTCGGATGCCGAGCACCCGGCCCCGGTCGTCAATGAAGGCAAACTGGCGTTCCTGTCTGTGCCAGCGAAAAAAGCAGAACATCATCAATCAATGCAGATTCAGCTGACCCGGTCGACGATTGACTCCGGGTGGGCGACCGTCAACCAGTGTCATCGCGACCTGGATTCGGTTCCCAGCCTGGAAGTCGTGTTTAGCAAGGAACGGGTGAGGAAGTTGCAGATCATTCGTTACCACAATATAGAGCATGCGGAGGTTCAGGGGCACCGCGTGCAGGTGGACAACATCATGCCGGGTTCAGAAATTTGTCTCAGCGCGGAAAGCCACATTCTCAGCCCCGCGGGCGAGGTGGACGGGCATCAGCGTTTTGAAATGATGAATGGCCCGTTTATGCGTCGTTTTCTCGATGGTTATTATCCGATTACATTACAGCTCGAGGTTGAGTATCCGGGGGATATCCTGCAAATCGCGGCTATTGAACCCGAAGCCCAAAGCGGCTGGCGGATACGTTATGATGCCGGCCGGGTCACGATGGGAGGGCGATTCGAAGGTCGCTTGACCACCCGCGTGCAATTTACCCGGTACAAATGACGGAAGTGTTATGGATATGGATGCAGAACTGCTGGACAGGGTGGTTGAAATCAGTGTCGATGCAGGCAAAAAGATACTCGAAGTGTATGAGACCGATTTCTCAGTGGAACACAAGGACGACAAGTCGCCGCTCACTGCAGCGGATATGGCCGCGCATCACGCCATCGTTGACGGCCTGCACCAACTGACACCGGATATCCCCATACTTTCAGAGGAATCAGCCAGTATTCCCTATGACATCCGCAAGCAGTGGCACAGCTACTGGCTGGTCGACCCACTGGATGGCACCCGTGAGTTTGTGAAGCGCAATGGCGAATTCACCGTCAATATTGCGTTCATTGAAGGTCATCGAACCCGCATGGGTGTGGTTTATGCGCCGGTACTGGATGTCACCTACGCGGCAACAGAGGGTGTGGGCGCATGGAAGCGACAGGATAAAGGCGAACGGCAGGCCATCCATGCCAGGCAGTTTGCCGCAACGTGCCCGACGGTTGCGGGCAGCCGTTCACACCGGGGTGACTCACTGAACAGTTTTCTGCACAAGCTTGGTGAACACGAGTTAATCAGTATGGGCAGCTCGCTCAAGATGTGCCTGGTGGCGGAGGGTGTTGCTGATGTATACCCCCGCTTTGGCCTGACTTCAGAGTGGGACACCGCGGCCGCGCAGGCCATTGTCGAGGCAGCGGGTGGCCAGCTGGTAACACTCGATATGCAGCCGATGCGTTACAACACAAAGGACTCGTTACTGAACCCGGAGTTCATGGCGATCGGTGATATGAGTTATGACTGGTCAGCGTTGCTTTAAGTCGTGTACCCGGCGCGGTTTTAGCCTCAACGGGGATTAATATTCCGCCGGCGTATGGTTGACGACCCGCGTATCTGACCAGTGGTCATGCCAGCCAGCGGGTCGCGGGCTGTCGAGATAGCTGATGAATTCCAACGGGATGTAACGGATCAGGGTGCGCATGATCATTTGTGTCGGTGCAGGCCTGTTTCCCTTCGTGTCCACCACATGGGTGCCGGTGATGAGTTTGCCGATCGTTCGTTGCCAGACTCCCTCGCAGACAAGGTAGTAAGCGAACAGGAAAATCAGCCAGGCAACCAGTCGCGAGATACCATCGAGCCTGATATTGAACTCCAGCAGGGCCATGATGCCCAGCAGTTCCGGTAAAGCGATCAGTACCAGCATGAGTGGGTAGGACACAAGCAGATCGACAATGAGGCCGGCAGCGCGCTGCTCGCGCCTGGCCAGCTGATAGTCTTTGTCCCGGGGGCTTTCCGGTGGGGTGACATCCGCCTCTGGCGGTGCATAGTCGTTACGGCTCATGCGGCTCAGATGGCGTTCGCGGCCTTCAGCGACAGGTAGTGATTGACCAACTGTACCGACAGGTCTGCCGGTACGACGTCGAGGCAGTTGATGCCATTATTGATGAGCCAGCTGATGGCCTGGTTGCGCTCATCAAGATACTGGTGCGTGGCGGCCAGTGTCAGTGCCTGGTTAAAATCTGTTACCTCCTGTTGCAGGACATTATCGATCGCCTGTTCCCTGAGGCTGGCCAGTAACACGGTATGCTTGCCTTTCAGCAGCTTCAACGCGGGCAACAGGTCGTCACTATCTTCGTCACGGATGTTGGTCAGTACCACTACCAGGGCCCGCTTGCGTTGCCGTGCCAGTAATTCAATAGCAGCCCGTGAGTAATCCGGTGCGTCGGTTCCCGGTTCAAGGTCGTATACATTGTTCAGAATGGTATTGAGCATGCTGCTGCCACGCACCGGTTTTACCCAGCGCTGTTCACCGCTGAATGTACCGATGCCGACCGCGTCACCCTGCCGTAACGCAACGTAGGTCAGTAACAGCATGGCGTTCAGGGCGTGGTCAAAATGTGACAGTTCATCGTCCTGGGTGCGCATGCGCCGTCCGCAGTCCAGTAACAACACGATATTCTGGTCACGCTCATCCTGGTATTCCTTTGATATCAGCTTGCCGTGGCGGGCGGTGGCGCGCCAGTCTACCTGGCGTAGCGAATCACCCTCGCGAAACTCGCGCAATTGATGAAACTCTGATCCTTCGCCTCGACGGCGGCGCTTGCGTATGCCCATCTGCGGCAAACGGTCCATGGTCGCCAGCAGGATATACTTGGTGACCGCGGCAAAGTTCGGGTAGACATGGATTGTTTGCTGGCGGGTAATGTGTAAATTACGCCACCACAACCCAAGCGGCGACAGCCGTTGCACCTGGACTTCACTAAATTGGAAGCGCCCGCGCTGCGTAGGCGTGACGTGATACTGAAAACTGCTCCACGCACCCGCTTGAACCACGGCCGATTGTGGTAGCTCGTCGGTCTGCAGGACGGGCGGGTGATGGTCGTAGACACGAATGCTGCGCGCAAGACGTGAGGGGTTGCTCACCCGGATCGCGACCCGTGATTCAACACCAAGTGGTAATGAGCTGGCGACCTTGCGTTCGATCTCCATGGGACCTTCCCGCAGCGCGAACACGGCATCGAGCGCGATGAGTAGACCAAAGCCTGTGAGTAATAGCCGCCATGCATCACCCCATGCAGGCACAAAGGCCGAGACGATGGCTACCGCTAACAGTAGCGATAGCAGGATAAAGCTACGTCGGGCGGGGATCATTATTGTCGGGGCGCCTCGGTGTGTTCCAGCAGGGTCGTCAGTACCTGGTCCGCGGTAACCCCTTCAAGCTCCAGTTCCGGTGACAGGATAATACGATGTCGCATCACGGGCAGGGTCACCGCCTTGATGTCGTCCGGGGTGACAAAATCCCGGCCTGCCAGGACCGCCGCTGCGCGGGCAGCACGGATCAGGTTAATGCCGCCGCGTGGGCCGGCACCCATGCGGATGCCCTGCCAGTCGCGCGTGGTGCGGACGATCCTCACTGCGTAGGCATGCACAGCTTCATCAACCCCGATGGTCGCGGTTAACTGTTGCAGCTGCAGAATCTGCTCCGGCCTGATAATGGTTTCTACCCTGGACACATCCAGCAGGTTGCCAATCTGCTGGCCGGTAACCTGCTCGATCAGCTGCTGCTCCTCGCTGGCATTCGGGTAATCAATCTTGACCATGAGCAGGAATCGATCCAGCTGAGCCTCGGGTAGCGGATAGGTGCCCTCCTGTTCAATCGGATTCTGGGTGGCCATGGTCATGAATGGCTGCGGAACCTGCATTGCCTGGCCCTCGATACTGACCTGCTGCTCCTGCATGACTTCAAGTAATGCGGATTGCGTCTTGGCCGGCGCGCGATTGATTTCATCCGCCAGCAGCAAATGGGTAAAAACAGGGCCACGGCGGATATTGAATTTCTGCGTGTTCTGGTCGTAGATCACATGGCCGGTAATATCATTCGGCATCAGGTCGGGGGTGAACTGAATGCGGGCAAACTTGCCTTCGAAGGTCTTTGCCAGCGCACGGGCCAACAGGGTTTTGCCCAGTCCCGGTACGCCTTCAATCAACACATGACCGGCGGCAAGAAATGCAATCAGTACTTCCTGGATGACCTGTGACTGGCCAATGATTGCCCGGCCAATCTGCGCACGCATGTGATCGGAGATTTCAGCGGCCTGTGCCAGGTCATTTATTGTTTCGCTCATAGCTGTTTCCTTAGTCGCTCATAGAGGCGTACGGTATTGGTGAATTGTTCCTTGTTTTCGATATCGCTGCTGCCCAGGATTTGCTGTATTTCCGCGGGGGTTAAGTCGGTAAATGCGGACAGTCTTGAGGCAGCCGCAGCTGCGCCCAGTTCGCTGATGCCCGGGTGCCTGATGGCCAGTTCATGACGGAGTGTATTTTGCATCCCGGTCAGTAGCTGTCCGTAGTGACGATGGCGCCATAAAAACCAGCCGCTTGCCTGTACGTGTTCAATTAACCGGCGTCGGCTTGCCGGGGCTATATCGATGACCGGGCCAAATCGCCGGCTTACCTTTAGCAAAACCATCAGGATAATCAGGCCAATAGTAATGACGGCCTGCGGCGCATGTCGCCACAGCCATGCATAGAGGCCCGGCATATCATCATCGGCTATCAGCCAGACCTTGCGGGTGTTGCCGCCCAGATCGATCAGTTCCAGTAGGAACCGGGCGTGATCATGCTTTCCGATCCGGCGGTTATGTAATACCCGCCGGTCGCTGATGATGCTGACACGACCGCCGCCAAGTTCTGCGCTGACCACGAAACTTCCCTCAGCATCGCCACTGAGTGAACGAAAACGACCCTCCCGAAGTTGCAGCCTCAGGCCGGGTTCAAATCCGGCCCAGATGAAATCATCACCCCGCGGAAACGCCACGCCGAAAAGTTCATCCTGCTGATTGTTGCTTGCAGCGGACTGCAGGCGAATCGTTTTGATGCCAAGGGATTCAAGGAACGGATCGCCATCCGACTCGATTTCATTAAATCGCTCAAACAGATCGAAAAGCCCATCGGTCACGGTTTCGGAGCGGGCAGTCAAAACCAGGTGTCCGCCGGCGCGAGTCCATGACAGCAGCTGCTCCTGTGTGCGCTGGTCTACAGTAAGGCGCTTGGTGGCCAGCAGGATAGT
>JBFFRZ010000181.1:0-5623 GCA_041572715.1 Gammaproteobacteria bacterium | reverse complement strand
CTGGGAGCCACGCTGTTGCTGCTCGCGCTGTTTCTCACAGCAGTCAGCCTGATCACCGCCGTATCGTGGCTGACAATCATGGATTTGGTGGGCATGTACACGCTGAGAATCATTGGCAAGATTCAGCATCGTATCGATGTCTGGAATGACCGGCGTGAAGGTGAGCGGGTCAAAATCAAGCGTCATGAAACGGTTCAGGTCAAACAGCAGGAACGGAAGCTGAAGGCCCCGCCGAAAATCGCCCACAAGGTTGAACCGCCGAAGGTGAGCGAGCGCGTAGAAAAGGAAAAACAGGTTCGCTTATTCAATACACCCGAAGATTATTCCGGCGAGGTGCCACCATTTTCATTGCTGGATGATGCCCCGGTATTTGAGGGCGGTTATTCACAGGAAGCACTGCAGGCTCTATCACAGCTGGTGGAGCTCAAGCTGAAGGATTTCAATATCGAGGTCACCGTTGAAGCCGTTATTCCCGGCCCGGTCATTACCCGCTTCGAACTGATGCCGGCACCGGGCCTGAAAGTCAGCAAGGTGACCAACCTGACCAAGGATCTTGCCCGCGCCCTGTCCGTGCCCAGCGTCCGCGTGGTGGAAGTGATTCCCGGCAAGTCCGTGATTGGACTGGAGATCCCCAACGAAGATCGCGAAATAGTGGTATTGAGTGAAGTCATCAAGTCCCGTGACTATGAAAAGGAACCTTCAAAACTGGCCATTGGTCTTGGCAAGGATATCTCCGGCATTCCGGTGATAGCTGACCTGGCCCGCATGCCGCATCTGCTGGTTGCGGGCACCACCGGCTCAGGTAAATCGGTTGCCGTCAATGCCATGATTCTAAGCCTGTTATATAAAAGCACCCCAGCGGATGTACGCATGATCATGATTGATCCGAAAATGCTGGAGCTTTCCATCTATGCCGGCATACCGCATTTGCTCGCACCCGTGGTGACAGACATGAAGGATGCGGCCAACGCTTTGCGCTGGTGTGTTGCTGAAATGGAGCGGCGTTACCAGCTGATGTCTGCGCTTGGGGTACGCAACATCGGGGGATATAACAAGAAAATCAGGGAAGCGCGTGCGCGTGGCGTGCCTTTGAAAGATCCGATATGGAAACCCAGCGAGGCGCAGCTGGATATCGAAGAATCGATGAATGAAACCCGTCCTGAGCTGGATACCCTGCCGTTTATCGTCGTCGTTGTCGATGAATTTGCCGACATGATGATGATCGTGGGCAAGAAAGTTGAGGAGCTTATCGCCAGGCTGGCGCAGAAAGCGAGGGCGTCCGGTATCCACCTGATTCTGGCGACGCAACGTCCATCTGTCGATGTCATTACGGGTCTGATCAAGGCAAACATTCCGTCCCGGATCGCTTTCCAGGTATCATCCAAGGTAGATTCAAGAACCATACTCGATCAGATGGGTGCGGAATCACTGCTTGGGCACGGTGACATGCTCTACCTGCCGGGGGGCGCATCTGTGCCTACCCGCGTCCATGGTGCGTTTGTTTCTGACCAGGAGGTACACAAGGTAGTTGATCACCTGAAGTCAGCGGGCGATGCCGACTATCATGACGAAATCCTGCAACCCAGTGATGTGCTGCTGCCCGGAGAAAAGCCGGAGCCTGGCATGATACTGGACGGTGACGACACCGAGTCAGACCCGTTGTATGATCAGGCGGTGCAGTTTGTGCTCGAATCAAAACGCGCATCAATCTCCAGTGTGCAAAGGCGTCTTAAAATTGGTTATAACCGGGCGGCGCGAATGATTGAACAGATGGAGGCCGTAGGTCTGGTCAGTCCGCCCGGTAATAACGGCGCCCGCGAGATATTGGTGCCGACCCAGGATGAATAGACTCACCTTTACATGCATATTTTTGCTTGCTGGCCCGTTCGCGGCAGCTTTCAACGCATACGCGCTGGACGTTAACCTGCGCCTGAAGAATGAACTTGATAAACTGAACTCGTTCACCGCCTCATTCAGCCAGCGGGTCATCGATATCGACAAGACAGAGATAGACCCCTCATCCGGCACAATTTCTTTCAAGCGGCCCGGCAGGTTTGTCTGGTCCTACCATGAGCCGTATGAGCAGGACATCATTTCCGATGGCAAGACGATCTGGGTCTTCGACAAGGATCTTGAACAGGTAACGGTACGTCCGGCAGCGGGACAGGCGACACAGACGCCGTTGCAGATACTCGATGCTCCTGCCTCTGTTGACCAACATTACCGGATTGAACTGCTCACAGAGCGTGAGGAGGTTGTTGAAATTCAACTGACGCCACTCGCATCGGATACGGGTTTCAGATATGTCATCCTGATCTTTGATACCCGGGGGCTAGCCGGCATGGAAATCTATGACAGTTTCGATCATTACAACAGCCTCACGTTCACGGATATCAACCTGGATGCCAGGCTGGATAACGATCTCTTCTCCTTCGTTACACCGGAAGGTGTAGATGTGATTCATGCGTCAGAATAGTTTGATTGACGATCTGCCCGGATCTTCTGTCGACGACCCGGGTGGCTTTGACACAAGGCCGCTGGCTGACCGTCTGCGGCCGGAATGCCTGGAAGACATCTTCGGCCAGGGTCATTTGCTCGATGCGGGTAAACCACTTCGGCAGGCTATAGAAGAAGAAAGATTGCATTCCATGGTGCTCTGGGGTCCGCCGGGTACCGGAAAAACCACGCTTGCGCGCCTCATGGCAAACCACAGCAATGCACAGTTTTTATCTATTTCAGCAGTACTGGACGGGGTAAAGGAGATACGACGCTCGGTGGAACAGGCGCAGCAGGCGCTCACGCAGTTAATGAGTACCGTGGTATTTGTTGATGAGGTTCATCGCTTTAACAAGGCGCAGCAGGATGCTTTTCTGCCCCATGTAGAAAGCGGGCTGATTTATTTCATCGGTGCCACCACCGAGAATCCATCATTCGAGCTGAACAATGCGCTGCTGTCGCGTACCCGTACGTATGTGCTCAAGGCCCTGGGCCCTGAAGATATCAGCAATGTTCTGCGGCGTGCCCTGAAAGATACGACCAGCGGGCTGGGCAACCTGAATATTGAGATCAGCGATGAGCAGATTCTGAAGCTGTCGAGGGCTGCGGATGGCGATGCCCGTCGCGCACTAAACCTGCTTGAAGTGATGATTGATGTCTGCCCGGTAAAAGAAGGTGACCAGTACATCATCACGGATGAAATCATTGTTGATGTTATATCAGGCACCCTGAGACGTTTCGACAAGGGGGGTGATATTTTCTATGAACAGATATCAGCCTTGCATAAATCGGTTCGAGGGTCTTCACCGGACGCTGCCCTGTACTGGTTGAGCAGAATGCTGGATGGCGGCTGTGACCCGTTATACATCGCGCGCCGTGTGGTTCGAATGGCAAGTGAAGATATCGGAAATGCAGATCCAAGGGCACTGCGCATCGCACTGGATGCATGGGAGACTTATGAACGGCTGGGTAGTCCGGAAGGTGAGCTGGCAATTGCCCAGGCCGTGGTTTACATGGCCTCGGCGCCTAAAAGTAATGCGGTATACATGGCATACAAGGCTGCCATGCAGGATGTTAAAGCGACTGGAAGTGAGCCGGTGCCGGTACACCTGTGTAACGCGCCAACCAAGCTGATGAAAGAACTCGGCTATGGCCATGACTATCGATATGCACATGATGAACCGGAAGCTTATGCAGCCGGCGAAACTTATTTTCCGGAAAACATGGAAGCAAGACAGTATTACCAGCCGGTTGATCGCGGCCTGGAAATAAAAATTCGTGAGAAGCTGCAGCATTTACGCGAGCTTGATCAGCAGCATCGTAAGGGTAAAGGCAAGTAGCCATGCTGCAGGCCCTGGCCATAGCGGGCGGAGGTGCAATCGGTGCCTTGATGCGTTTCTATGCGTCTACCGGGATTTACGCCCTGTTTGGCCGTGGTTTTCCCTACGGCACACTGTTTGTTAACGTCAGCGGTAGTATTGTCATGGGATTCCTGTATGTGCTGTTTCTTGAACGACTGGAGATCAGCCCGGAAATGAGAGCGGCATTGCTGGTGGGTGTGCTTGGCGCGTTTACAACTTTTTCAACGTTTTCACTGGAAACGCTCAACTTAATGGAAAACGGTGAAATGATTAAAGCAATGATGAACGTACTGCTCAGCGTGTTCCTGTGCATTACCGGCGCCTGGCTGGGCGTTCTTTTTGGGAGGCAGATATGAAACCGCGTGACGTCGTTATGGTACATATCTATCTGACCGAAGGTGATAAACTGCTCAGCCGTTTGATGACGCTGCTGCATGATGAAGAAAAAGTCTGCGGGGTCACCGTCTTCAGGGGAATCACCGGCTTTGGAAAAAAAGGACACGTCCATTCATCCGGCCTGATCGATATCTCACTGGACATGCCTTTGGTCATCGAGTTTTTTGATTCAGCTGACATAATAAGCAAGATCATCGACGATCTCGGTGAACTGATCGAACCGGGTCATGTCGTCTCATGGCCAGCAACCATTTATGAATAAGATACATGCTAGACCCAAAATTACTCAGAACTGAACTGGCTACTGTTGCCGAAAAACTCAAGGACAGGGGATTTGAGCTTGACGTTAACCATGTCGAAGCCCTTGAAATCAAGCGCAAGGAACTGCAGATACACACGCAGGAATTACAGAACCAGCGTAACAGCAAATCCAAAAATATCGGCAAAGCCAAGGCGGCAGGCGAAGATATTCAGCCTCTGCTCGATGAAGTAGCGAAGCTGGGTGATGAGCTGAAACAGGCAGAGCAGGCCTTATCGCAGCTTCAGACCGAGATCAGTGACTATACCCTGGGCATACCCAACATCCCCCATGATTCAGTGCCTGTTGGCAACGATGAATCGGATAACCGGGAAGAACGGACCTGGGGAGAACCCCGAGCATTCGATTTTGATCCGAAGGACCATGTTGATCTCGGTGATGTGCTTGCCCAGGTGGATTTTGAGGTGGCATCAAAGCTCACCGGGTCACGTTTTGTTGTGCTCAGTAGTGGTATCGCCAGGCTGCATCGCGCATTGATCCAGTTCATGCTGGACACACACACCAACGAACACGGCTATACAGAAACCTATGTACCTTACCTGGTCAATGCGGACAGCCTGCAGGGAACCGGCCAGCTGCCGAAATTTGAAGAAGACCTGTTCAAGGTTGAAGGCGAATCCGGGTTTTACCTGATCCCTACAGCCGAAGTACCTGTCACGAACATCGTGCGCGATGTCATTGTTGAAGACGATTACATGCCGCGTAAGTGGGTTGCCCATACCCCGTGTTTTCGCAGCGAGGCCGGCTCATATGGCAAGGATACCCGCGGCATGATTCGGCAGCATCAGTTCGAGAAAGTTGAAATGGTCCAGGCAGTACGGCCAGATGAATCCTGGGACGCACTGGAAGAGCTGACCGGCCATGCCGAAGCCATATTACAGAAACTCGATCTGCCTTACCGGGTATTAACCCTGTGTACCGGGGACACCGGGTTTTCTTCCGCCAAGACTTATGACCTTGAAGTCTGGCTGCCAGGTCAGAAGAAATATCGTGAAATATCCTCCTGCAGTAACTTCACTGATTTTCAGGCGAGGCGTTTGCAGGCACGCTG
>JBFFRZ010000180.1:0-5643 GCA_041572715.1 Gammaproteobacteria bacterium | reverse complement strand
TGAAGAAACGCTGGTAACCGGGGTCGTCATGCATGTAGCCGATCGTATAGATATGCACCATCAAGGAAACAAAAGTCACCACGCCCAGCATGAGCGCTGTTAACTCGTCGACCAGGAATCCTACCTCGAACCGGATACCATCGCTGACCAGCCAGGTATAGACCGTCTCGTTATATACAGGCGCTCCATCGAACACGATGTGTTTGATCACGAAAAGTGACAACACGAAGGAAGCGAGCACGCCCAGTATGGTGATCCAGTGTGCACCGGCTCGCCCGATCTGGCGGCCAAACAGGCCCGCAGTGATTGCACCGAATAGCGGCAGTAGCGGGATAGCAAGATAGAGTTTTTCCATGCCTAGCCCTTCATCTCGTCAAGATTTTCGACATTGATAGTGTGCTTGTTCCTGAACAGCACCACCAGGATCGCCAGACCAATCGCTGCTTCTGCTGCCGCCACCGTAAGAATGAAAAATACGAATACCTGGCCAGCCGTATCCCCAAGAAAATGCGAGAAAGCGATGAAGTTCATGTTTGCTGAAAGCAACAGCAACTCAAGCGACATCAGTAACACGATAACGTTTTTCCTGTTCAGAAAAATGCCGGCGATGCTCAGACAGAAGAGTATTGCCCCAAGTACAAGATAATCGGAGAGCGCGATCATTTATTCTCCCCTTCTGATTCTTCTGCTGTTTCCAGTCCGCTTTGGACAGGCTCTGATGACCCCATCTTGACGACCTTGAGTCGATCAGAGGCCCTGACCTGAACCTGTTTGCCAGGCGTTTGTTTCTTGGCTTCAGGTCTGCGGCGCATGGTCAATGAAATCGCGGCAACGATTGCCACCAGCAAAATGGCCGCGGCTATCTCAAATGGATATACATAAACCGTGTACAAAACACTACCGAGTTCAGCGGTGTTGCTGTAATCAGCAGGATGCGGGGATGGTGAAGAATATCGCTCAAGACCAAAATATTCCGGCCCAACCACCATGCCCATTTCAAGCAGAATGACCAGACCAATCAGAAAACCAACCGGTAAATAACTTACAAAACCTTCCCTCACTTCAGCTATGTTGATATCAAGCATCATGACAACAAACAGAAACAACACCATCACTGCACCGACATAAACCAGCACTAGCGTAATAGAAAGGAATTCTGCTTCCATCAGCATCCACAGGGCAGAGCTGGCGAAAAACGCCAGCACCAGGTGCAGTGCTGCATGTACCGGGTTACGAATCGTTATCACGCGCACAGCCGCGAAAATCAGCAGGATCGCGAAGAAATAAAAGATGCCTTTTTCGATAGTCATAAGCTTGTCCGAATCCTCTATCGATATGCTGCGTCTGCAGCCCGGTCACTGGCTATCTGCTGTTCGAATTCATCCCCAATCGCAAGCAGTTTTTGCTTCGTCATGATATTTTGCCCGCGCTCATCGAAACAGTATTCGAAGTGACGGGTCTCGACGATAGAATCCACGGGACATGCCTCTTCACAGAACCCGCAGAAAATGCATTTAAACAGGTCAATGTCATAACGTGTGGTGCGACGAGTGCCATCCTCGCGTTCTTCAGAATCAATCGTAATGGCCAGTGCAGGACAGACCGCCTCGCACAGCTTGCAGGCAATACAACGTTCTTCACCATTCGGATAACGACGCAATGCATGCAGTCCGCGAAACCGATGGGACTGTGGCGTTTTTTCCTCGGGATACTGCACCGTAATTTTCCTGCGGAAAAAGTGCTTTTGCGTGACGGCAAGCCCCTTGATGAGCTCGTACAGAAAAAAACTTTTGAAAAAATGTCTTATAGCCTGCATCACCCGCCTCCTATACAAACCACGGTTCGATTTTCAGGAGAATGCCTGCTGCCTCAACAGCGAGCCAGACAATCGTGACCGGAATAAACACCTTCCAGCCCAGGCGCATGATCTGGTCATACCGGTAACGCGGGAAGGTGGCGCGAAACCAGAGGAAGAGATAGATAAAGAACGCTATCTTGAACAGCAGCCAGTGGATACCGTTATCCAGCAACATACCCACAACCGGGATCGACAGTGCTTCATTACTGAGCAAGCCATCAAACGGTGATAACCAGCCGCCCATAAACATGATGGCAGTTAATGTGGCAATCATGATGATGTTGGCATATTCAGCCAGGAAAAATACGGCGAACGCCATACCGGAATATTCGACGTGGAAACCGGCGACAATCTCTGATTCACCTTCGGCTACATCAAACGGCGCACGATTGGTTTCGGCAATGCCTGATATGAAATAAACGAGAAACAGCGGCAGCAACGGGATGAAAAACCATCCCCATATATTGTTGCCTTTCTGTGCAAGGATGATCTCCTGAAGATTAAGGCTTCCGGCAACCATCAGGACACCTACCAGCGCAAAACCCATTGCGATTTCATAGGCGACTATCTGTGCTGCGGAACGCATGGCACCGAGAAAGGCATAACGTGAGTTGGACGCCCATCCTGCGATGATAACCCCGTAAACACCCAGCGACGTCAGCGCCAGAACGTACAACAGACCGGCATTGACATTTGCCAGCACCATGCCGTCACTGAATGGGATCACTGCCCATGCAGCAAGTGCCGGCATTATCGATAACACTGGCGCCAGCAAAAACAGGTAGACATTGGCATTAGTAGGAAGAATGATCTCCTTGAATGCCAGCTTCATGCCATCAGCAATTGGCTGCCCCAGACCCCAGAACTTGAAGCCGAAAAAACCGACCCGATTGGGGCCCTTGCGAATCTGCATAAAACCGATGATTCTCCGCTCAGCATAGGTTACGTAAGCGACCGAAAGCATCAATGGCACAACGATCAGCAGGATATAAAACAGGTTACTGGCTACCGCCTGAAACCACGCAGGGAACCATCCCCAGACATCAGCTGCTGTAGTGAATATCGCCTCCATTACGATACCGCCTTGATCTGTACTACAGTATTAAGCCCACCCAGTTCCGGAATCAACGGTAACCAGATACTGTCATCAGCCATACCATCGTCTATGCATAGCGGCATGTTGACCACCTGGTCATTCTGGGTCACCAGAACCTGCGATGCATTTAACACGCCCGCCTTCTCGGCAGTCTGGCTATTAATGACCACCAGTCTGCGATTGCGGCCATCAGAAGTATGCTGCAAAGCGGTTGCACGACGAACCAGGGAATCTGTGGCGTAGATGGATACCTCGCCGGAGCGTAGCAAGCTGTCCGAGGTCAGCTCAGGTTCCAGTCTGGAATCTACCGGGGTTGCCGCAGCTTGCTGCTGACCTATCTGCAGCACTTCAGCAGTGACTTCATTCAGCTCTTCATACTTGTATGTCTCTATACCAAGCTGTTCGCCCAGAAGGCGGTAAACTTTCCATGCAGGCGCGGATTCAGCATAGTTCTTCACTGCCGCATTGAACGACTGTGCCAGTCCCTCCATGTTGATGAAGGTTCCATCGGTTTCCGAATACGGTACAACCGGAAGTATCACATCGGCATATTCTTTGGTGTGATCACCCACGTATGGGCTCAGAACGACACAAAAATCCGCTGCGTTTGCCGCATTCAGTGCAGCGAGCGGATCGGCAAAGTCATGTTCTGGCTCGAGGTTGTGTACGATCAATGCAGCGACAGGCTCACTTTGCATTTGGGCAATATTCTTGCCCGCATTAGCAACCTCTGCCCCACCGGGCAAACGATGCGGAACGATACCAGCCTGCCAGGCACCAACAGTATTGCCTGCAGCAGGCAATACTGAGTGAACTGCATCCACTGCTTCGGCGATTGCAGCTGCAAGCTGATTCAGGATTGCGTAATCCGGATGTTGTATGGCCAGCTGTCCCAGTAGAATCAGTCCCTGGTCAGCGTCTTTCAGAGATTCGGCAATTGCCTTGTGGCCGTCACTCGGTACCGCTGATTTGATCAGGTGATCTACCGATGACCGTGTCGCCCCGGAAGCCGCCGCTATTGAAGCGAGTTCAGACACAATGGCAGATGGATTCGCCAGTATGTTTTGATTCATCTCCAGCCGTAAATCAAAATCACGTGGATTTAATGCATTGACCGTAGCGCCGGCTAATGATGCCTTACGAATCCGATGCGCGATGATCGGCTGTTCTTTACGGATATTGGAACCAATGACAAGTATGCTGTTTTGCAGCTCTATGTCCGCAATACCCGTACCCAGTAAAGGCTTGCTTGCTTCGTGTCCCTGCCCACGAAAGTCAACCTGAAAAGTCCGATGATCGATATTGTTACTGCCCAGATGACGAACAATACCCTGCAGCAAATACATCTCCTCCAGCGTGGCCTGCGGCGACACCCACGCCCCCAGGGCGTCGGGTCCCTGTCCATCGACGACAGACCTGATGCCGCTCAACGCCTTATCCAGCGCGGTCTGCCAGTCTGTCACAATCCAGTCGCCATCTTTCTTGATCATCGGCGCTGCAATCCGGTCTTCATGCATCGCGCCCTGATAACTGAAACGGTCGCGGTCAGAGATCCAGACTTCATTAATGGACTCGTTATCGCGTGGCACAACCCGAACCAGCTTGTCACGCATGGAATGTATAAATATGTTGGAGCCGACTGCGTCATGAGGCGCTATGGATTCGGTCTGACGCACCTCCCATGCACGCGCACCAAAACGTGATGGCTTTGCTGTCAATGCGCCAACCGGACAAAGATCAATCACGTTGCCAGATAGCTCATGGTTGACCGTGCTCTCCACATAGGTACCGATTTCGGAGTACATACCACGTCCGGTCATGCCAAGCTCACGCAGTCCGGCTATTTCCTCGCCAAAGCGAACACAGCGGGTGCAATGAATGCAGCGGGTCATCTCCATGCCAATCAATGGCCCGATATTCTTGTCCCTGACCACACGCTTGCGTTCGGTAAAGGCAGAGGAATCCCTGCCATAGCCCATGGCCAGGTCCTGTAACTCACATTCACCGCCCTGATCACAAATAGGGCAGTCTAGTGGGTGATTAATGAGCAGGAACTCCATGACATTCTTTTGAGCTTTTTTCGCATAATCCGATTTGGTCGAAACATTCATTCCGTCCATTACCGGCGTTGCACATGCCGGCAAGGGCTTCGGCGCCTTTTCAACTTCTACCAGGCACATGCGGCAGTTAGCAGCCACGCTAAGCTTGTTGTGATAGCAGAAACGGGGAATGTAGATACCGGCCTCATCGGCGATATCAATCAGCATCTGGCCCTGCTCGGCCTGCAGCTCAATGCCATTAATCGTAACGGTGATCTTGTCGCCCATGATATCCCCTAACCGTTACCGACCATTGAGCGTCCGTGCTCAACGTAATATTCAAATTCATGACGGAAATGCTTGAGCATGCCCTGCACCGGCCAGGCTGTTGCTTCGCCAAAGGCGCAAATTGTATGCCCTTCAATGGCACCGGCAGCCCTCTCCAGGGTATCGATATCTTCCATGCTGCCCCTGCCCTCAACTATTCGCGTCACAATCCTATATAACCAGCCACCTCCCTCACGACAAGGGGTACACTGACCGCAGGACTCAGCGTAATAGAATCGGGAAAGCCGTTGTAATGCCTTCACCATGTCAGTGGTCTCATCCATCACAATCACTGCCCCGGAACCCAGCCCGGAACCTGCGGC
>JBFFRZ010000179.1:0-5647 GCA_041572715.1 Gammaproteobacteria bacterium | reverse complement strand
TTATCGATTCGCAGCAGATTTTATCGTCCTGCTACACATCGCGTTTATCCTGTTTGTGATCTTGGGCGGCCTGTCAGTGATACGCTGGCGATTCATGTTGTGGTTGCATTTGCCCGCTGCCGCCTGGGCCGCATTACTCGAGTTCAATAGCTGGTTATGTCCGTTGACCCCGCTGGAAAATCGTTTGCGCATACTGGCCGGAGAACAGGGTTATGCCGATGGGTTTATCGAGCACTACCTGATACCGGTGATCTATCCGCAGGGCCTGACTGCGCAAATACAGGTGCAGCTGGGTATTGCCGTGGTAGCGATCAATCTGCTGGTGTATGGCTACGTGATTTACGGTATGCGCCGCCGCTGATGGCGAGTAGTGTCAGGAAGGGTTGATCCGAGCGAGTGCCTGGCCCATTTGTAGCTGGCAGCCAACGCTCAGCGCATCATCCCAACCCAGCGGGTTGTCCGGCCAAAGCGCTATAACGGTTGATCCCATGTTAAACCGTCCCATCTCATCACCCTTGTTCAAAGCCGGTGCACTTGAGGCATCGTATTCGGTATGCATGATGCTACTGCCATGAGGCGGAGTAACGGTTCCATGCCAGACCGTGTCCATGCAGCCGACAAAGATGGCGCCGACCATGATGACCGCGATGGGGCCGTGTTCGGTCGTAAACACGTTGACCACCCGCTCGTTGCGGTTAAACAGGTTGGGCAGGTTCTGTACCAGGTCATCGGCCACGGAAAAAAGTCTACCCGGGATATAGGTCATGGATTCCAGTTTGCCGGTCGCCGGCATATGAATCCGATGATAGTCACGTGGCGACAGGTAAATGGTCGCAAAATAACCGTCTTTGAACTGGTCAGCGATATCCTGTTGACCGCCAAGGAGTTCCAGTAAGGAGTACTGTATACCCTTGGCCTGTAGCAACTGGCCATCCTCTATCCGACCATACTGACTGACCGTGCCATCGACCGGGCTGCAGTAATGCGCGGTGTCCGTCGCGTGGTCAACAGGCCGGGCCGCGGACTTCATGGCGCGGGTGAAAAACGCATTGAAATGTTCGTAGCTGTGGATATCCGGGTTTTCGACCTGGGTCATGTCCACGTTGAATTGCCGGATCACAAACCTGATCTGCAGATTCTTCAGCCAGCCCCAGCGTATGCGCAAAAAGCGCAGCATGATGCGCGACAGCAGGTGATGAGGCAAAATGGTTTGCAGGAGAACGCTGAACATGAGTGATGTATTGGCTTGATGGGCGGCGGATTATACCCATTAGGAGCGGCAATGACGCAAACCAATTACCTGAAGGCCCTGACCGATTTGTTGATCGCACGTGGATTAATGATCGCCACGGCAGAATCCTGTACCGCGGGCCTGGTGTCCGGGCTACTGACTGATGAGGCCGGCAGTAGCCAGTGGTTTGAGCGGGGATTTGTTACCTACAGCAATCAATCCAAGCAGCAAATGCTCGGGGTAATGGAGCAGACCATTCAACAGCATGGCGCTGTTAGCCAGCAAACAGTCAGGGAAATGGCACACGGTGCGATACAACAAAGCGAGGCCGATGTTGCGCTGTCGATCAGCGGCATCGCAGGGCCGGATGGCGGCAGTGATGACAAGCCGGTAGGCACGGTCTGGTTCGCATGGGCAGACCGGGATGGGCGAGAGCTGCAGCAGCGCAAACACTTTAGCGGGGATCGTGCCGCGGTGCGCGAGCAGGCGGCGCAATACGCAATACAGGGCATGCTGGAATTTTTACAGTCGTCATGAGTGACACGCATCGGCTATTTTTTGCGCTGTGGCCTGACGAGCGGGTACGTAGGCAGCTGGATACTATCGCCAGGCAATATCGACCCGCTAAATCACGCGCCATTCCCAAGCCCAATCTGCACGCGACGTTGATATTTCTGGGTTCAATGCCGGAGATTTTATTGCCCGTTATTGTGCAGGCGGGCGCCTCGATTGAGCCGCGAGCGCTTACCTTGACGCTGCAGCAATTGCAGGTGTGGCGAAAGCCACAGGTACTTTGCCTGTGCCCGGAAAGTATCCCTGCGGCATTACAACAGCTACATGATGAACTAGCCGTTGCCTTGCATCGTCATGAAATACCATTCGATGAGCGAAGCTATCGCCCCCATGTCACGCTGGCACGCAAAGTGCGCCAGCGCGTGGCAGTCAATCAGCTGCCGGAAGCGATTGACTGGTCTGTAAGTGGTTTTTCACTGGTTGAGTCGGTATCGATGGAGCGGGGTGTGCAATACGTGCCGCTGCATCAATGGCAACAGGGTTAGAGAAATGCCCAGCCGGCAAAGCCGGCAACCTCATCCCGGTTCAGTAACACCAGTTGGAAGGCATTCGGGTTCATGGACTGCTGCTCGCTGGTATCGACAGACAGTTTCTGCAGGACGTAACCGGCCAGAGCGCGCCTGACCTCGAGTTTGATCACACCATCATGTGCACCATAATCCAGCAGCAAAGATTGTTGCTGTGCGGGCTTCAGTCCGGGGTGCGGGGCCAGCTTGAGCGTGGCCAGTTCAGTCCAGTCATCATCGTAGATGGCGCTAGATTCGGCGGGTATGTTCAGTCGCCGGGCCTGCATGATGCGTGACAGTACAAAGTCACGAAAGTCATAAGACTGTTCATTGTAGGCACGCACGTGCCAGCGCAGGCCGGAATTGACCAGCGCATGCGGTTCAATAATCCGGGTTTCATCCTGGTTGCTGTCGGTCAGCGAGCTGTAGCGAATCTCCGCCTTCTGCTGATGCTTGATGGCCCGCGCGACATTGGCGACGATGCTCTTGTCCGGCAGGCGCAGGGGTTGCGGCAGGCTATCCACTGGTACCCCGTAAACCGGAGATTCTTTCATGGTTGCCGCGGTGGTCGCCAGGTTCCCCGCGATCATGGGTAACACCACTTGTGGCGACAGGTCGGCGAACAGTTCCTGAAATTTGTCCGTCGGGGCAAAGCCAAAATCGGCGTGCTGGTAGACCAGGTTATCCGGTACGAGGTCGTTGTACTGCTTCAGGGTTTTGGTCGCGGCCGCATCCGAGATACCGAAGGTTCGTGTCAGGTCACTGCGACTGACCACGCCGGTGTAATAAGCCATTACCTCGATATATTGCAGACGCTGGCGGGTGGTCTGCTTGATATCCTGAAAGAGTGCTGAATCCGTCATAGCTGATATATATCCCCGGGATCACGCTCACGTGTGGCCTGGTGAATCGTGATTTCGGGCAGAACAGCTTTGCACACCCCAAATCCAGACTGCATCCATGGCGTAGCCGCTGGATTCCCGTTTTCGCGGTAATGGCTGCTTTTCGCCCATCTGTTTTTCACATTTACCTTTCATTCTTATTCAGAATTGTACTCATCCCAGAAAATACCACATATAAAATATTACATAGTAAAAAATATATAGGTGGTAAAAAGTATTGACACTATAAAAAGTATAGCCTAATCTTCGCTTCATGGGTGAGATAGCGCCCGCCACAACGGATCAACAGGAGCATTGGGAATGGAAGAGAAAAAACAAAAGGCACTGGCAGCAGCGCTTTCACAGATTGAGAAACAGTTCGGACAGGGTTCGGTCATGCGCATGGGTGACGGCCGGGCGCTGGATATTGAGACGATTTCCACGGGTTCGCTGGCGCTGGATGTGGCACTGGGGATCGGCGGGCTGCCCAAAGGGCGCGTCATCGAGATTTATGGTCCGGAATCTTCCGGCAAGACCACGCTCAGTTTGCAGGTGGCCGCAGAGGCGCAGAAGCAGGGCGGTACGGTCGCCTTCGTGGATGCGGAGCATGCGCTGGATCCGTCTTATGCCGAAAAGCTTGGTGTGTCGATTGACGACTTACTGGTCTCCCAGCCGGACACTGGCGAGCAGGCGCTGGAAATCACCGATATGCTGGTGCGTTCGGGGGCGGTTGACGTGGTCGTCGTGGATTCGGTGGCGGCCCTGACGCCAAGGGCGGAAATCGAGGGCGAAATGGGTGATTCACACATGGGCCTGCATGCCCGGCTGATGTCACAGGCACTGCGCAAACTCACGGGCAATATCAAGCGCTCCAACACCATGGTGATTTTTATTAACCAGATTCGTATGAAGATTGGCGTGATGTTTGGCAACCCGGAAACAACCACCGGCGGTAACGCACTCAAGTTTTACGCCTCGGTGCGCCTGGATATCCGCCGTACCGGTTCCATCAAGAAAGGTGACGAGATCGTTGGTAACGACACCAAGGTGAAGGTTGTGAAAAACAAGATGGCCCCGCCTTTCCGGGTAGCGACCTTTGAAATTCTTTATGGCGAGGGCATCTCTTACCTGGGTGAGATCATTGACCTGGGCGTGGAGCATGGTCTGATCAAGAAATCCGGGGCCTGGTACAGCTATGGTGAGGAGCGCATCGGCCAGGGCAAGGAGAACGTGCGCCAGTACCTGAAGGAACACCCGGAAATTGTTGAGGAAGTTGACCACGCATTACGCGCCAAGTTACTCGAGAAACCCTCCAGGGCTAAACCAGAGGATGAGGTTGAGCCAGAGGCGCTGGAAGCCTGATTGCTGACGCATACGGGTGTGCAATTTAAAATATACGCCACTTCAATGAGCTAGATTCCCGCTTTCGCGGGAATGACGGGTCTGGCCCAGTCATTACTGAGTGTTGAGGGTATGGTCATCCCTGAATGATCTTATCGGGGGTCCATTTTCAGCCCCGTTTATGAGGTGGATTCCTGCTTTCGCGAGAATGACGGGTCTGGCCCAGTCATTACTGAGTGTTGAGGGTATGGTCATCCCTGAATGATCTTATCGGGAATCCATTTTCAGCCCCGTTTATGAGGTAGATTCCCGGTTCGCGGAATGACGAATAATAACGTGATCGTCATTCCGGAAACGCGATAGCGTTATCCGGAATCCATGATGAAACTGTATCTTTAGACAGTTATCACCTGAAGCCCATCATGAACAATGCCTCATCTTCATCGAGTTGAGAGATGGGCCATGCTGAATGAACACTTTGGAAGCTCAATTGTTGAGCTCACGTCCGTGGTTGCGATCGTCGCGGTGCTGGTCTCAAGCGCCGTCCCTGCGGTTGAGGGTTACTATGATAAAAAGCGCCTGATTGCCGCAGCCGAGATGGTCTATTCGCAGCTGCAGAAAGCCCGCAGCGAGGCGATTGCCCGATCCGAGGATGTCTATGTCCAGTTTAATACCGATGGCGGTGAAAACTGGGCGGTTGGGTTGAGTACGAGTACGGGCTGTAACCCGGATCACTTGCTCAATGATTCCAACCCATGTTTTATGACCGTGGATGACGGCGATGGCGTATCAAATGAAGCTGATCGGGTGTTGCAGACAGAAAGCAGTCAGCATTATCCCGGAATTCGGATGGCCGGGGTCACCTTTAATTCAGATTCAGCGAAGTTCGACTATGTGCGGGGTACCGGCAAGGCGGGTAGCGTAAAGCTGGAATCGGCTGGCGGCTATCGGCTCAAGGTGGTGACCTCGCTGATTGGCCGGATTCGAATGTGCTCCCCGTCAGGTGATACCCATATTACGGGCTACCCGACGAAAAGTTGCGGTTGGTGATTAGTGGTATGAGTTACCAGCAATCAGCGCCGGAAGTGCCCCCCTTGTCACCTTTCGGATTTGCT
>JBFFRZ010000178.1:0-5657 GCA_041572715.1 Gammaproteobacteria bacterium | reverse complement strand
CGGGCAGAATACAGTTGACATTGATATTGTTGTACTTGTGCTCAGCGGCCATGCTTTCGGTCAGTGTGATCACTGCAGCCTTGGATGCACAGTACGGGCCCATTTTGCCTTTGCCTTCTTTAGCCGCGCGCGCAGAGATACTGACGATACTGCCACCACCCTGTTCCAGCATATGAGGAATTACCGCCTTGCTGGTATAAAACACAGACCTTGCATTCAGGTTCATCATGAATTCCCAGTCCGCAGCGTCGGTCTCGTGCAACAGGGGCCCCATGGTAAAGCCGCCCGCAATGTTTGCCAGTACATCAATATGCCCGTTTTCCCTGATGGCCTCTGCTACCATGGCACGAACCGAGTCTTCGCTGGTCAAATCTACCTGAATTTTTTGCCCGGCCTCCGCAATGGCTTCGAGCCCTTCATTCGAGTAATCCGCCAGTACCAGGCTTGCGCCATTTGCGGCAAATGCTGTGGCCACTGCCCTGCCCAGATTGCCCGCTGCACCGGTAATCAATACAACCCTGCCTGCCTGTGTCGTCATAAACCTTCCCGTTCCTTCACCTAGATCACTATATGTTAAATCATACCTCCTGTTCGCCCTACTTATCGAGCATCCTGGTCCGGTTAGCTGCCTGTAACTCAACGTTAAAAAAACGGACTCTATGCTGGAAATCACCAGTTTCGTTATCTATAGATGTAGGACGAACATAACAAACAAGACAAAATGCACCTCATCGGATCATTAGCATCCCGAATATGCCAAATATCGGTCTGCCTGCTTGTCTGTGCCTGCCTGGCGCTGTCAGCATGGGCAGAAGAATCGGTTTACGGACCGGTTACCAAGTCAGAAACGCTCAAGAGCATTGCTAAACACATCATTGGCAAGCGCGAGCTCGATCTGCGCGAAACCATGGCTGATATCTACTATGCCAACCCAGAGGCCTTTGTTTCCGGGCGTTCCAACATCTTGTTATCCAACGTTGTTTTAAAAATACCTGAACATTTACAGTGGAACGCAAATACCCGGGACACCAGGACACCCGCTGCTTCCGGCAGTATTGATAATGATGAGAAAAGCGTGCCATCAATACCAGTCGAGCCTCAGCAAAGTAAAGCCCGGCTAACCAGCAATAGCGCAGCCGAAGGCCCTGTAAGGAACGGTGTAGCTACCGATTCGCCGACCCTGCAGACAGGTACAAATGAAAATCTCGTGATGCAACTGCAACGGATGAATCGTGAACTTGTGGCGATGAAAAAGGCACTGGCGGCCAGCCAGCAACAACAGGAGATGGATAAGCGTTTACAGGGCGCTTTCTATATTATCCTGCTGACGCTGCTCATCTTCACTAGCATGCCGGTCGTGGTGCGAATGATCCGCCAACGGGCCTGGCGGCCCGGGTTGCAACCAGCCCCATCAATCACGGCTTTAAATGAGCCCGGCCCCGTTCAACCCCGTGAAGTGCCAACAAGTCTCAACGACATGCCGGGGAAAGTCATGCCTGGCGCTCACGTGAATATTGCGGATGCTGCATCAACGTCAATGGAAGACATCACCCCGGTCAGGCCACTGAAGCCATACCTGGATAACGAGAATGAAAGACGTAACAACGAGCGACCTGCTGTCGAGGAAACTATCCATGAGCTTTCAGACCGTTTTAAGGACTTACTGCAAGACAAGGATGCCTCGAACCTGGCCCTGGCGCGCATTTACCTAGACCTTGGTGATTACGAGCAGGCGAAACCCCTGCTCGCCGGCGTGCATAGGTCCACCACACCGGACTATGTCCAGCAAGCAGACGACCTGATCCAGGAATTACTCCAGGCGCAGATCTTTGCCGCCTCTTTCAACATGATCGTGGATGATCTGACGGATGACAGCAGTTCCACGCTAAGCCACAGACTGGAAAAGCTATCGCTGAACAGGGATACACTGGATACGCTTTCGGACACTTTCATGTCTCAACAGCGTGAATCCCATGAGGATGCGCAATATGAATATGATGTCGCACAGCGCTTTTTTGACAACGGCAATTACCAGCAAAGCAAACAGCACCTGGCGCGCATACTCGGATTCCGTGGCCCCCATCTGAAAAGCGAAGCCTATGATCTGCTGAAGCAGATTGAAAAACATGAGCCGGTAGATGACGATCAGACCATGAAGTCAACTGCACTGCCGGACGACGACGGCAGCAAACAGGTAAAAAAAATCATTCGCCATCCGGCCAGGAATTATACCCGCGAACAACTCGGTGAGCTTTCCGGGCAGTTCATGGCACTCGCAAACGATGCTGCAGGCGCACGACTGGCTCTGGCCAATTTACATTATGAAATGGGTGAACCTGAACTGGCACTCGCACTTTGCCGCAAAGTCACCCTTCAGGACGAGCCGAAATACGCCAGCGCCGCCGAGGAACTAATGGAGCGAATACAGCGCGCCGGGAATACCTGACCAGACCAGCCTGGGGCCTGCCGGCCGGCACCATTCAAAGTCAATAAGACGAGAATAAAACACTAATATTTACATACACTTATACTGACTATTTTTAAGCCAGGTCAACTGATTTTGCTAAAAAATTTTTCCATCTCCCCGGTCTCACATGTTGTAAAACAATTTTTCTTTTATTTTCCAACAGTTAGCTTGCAACAGCATATTTTATCCACAGCTTACTACCCACTCTTCACCAGGTAAATCAACAAAAACCACTATATGTAGTGCTTGACTTGGATTTTGACTGCTATATATTGGGTTTTGCGTTCAGGGGGGCCGACAAAATATGACCCTTCTCAGAACCCCGGTGAAAAAGACACCAATAAGGTGCCGCCGGACATTACAACAACTATATACATCTGATTTTCGAGAGGAGAGGATATGCAGACGGACGTCACCCAGGGCGTGATTGAAACCGTTTCCCAGGCAGACGCTGGCGTAAACACAACCCCGGACAAAACAAGTGTTAACCCGTATGGTCATTTCCAGGTTATCCGTCGCAATGGCAAAACCACCGGATTTGACCCAGAAAAAATAAAGGTCGCCATGACCAAGGCCTTTCTTGAGGTCGAAGGGGGGAATGCGGCAGCCTCCAGCCGTGTCCACAAGGTGGTTGAAAACCTGACCCAGCAGATCTGCCAGGCTGTAACCCGCCGCCTTGATGATGGCGGCGCGGTACATATTGAAGACATCCAGGACCAGGTTGAACTGGTTCTCATGCGCAACGGCGAACACAAGGTTGCCCGTGCCTACGTGCTTTATCGTGAGGAACATGCCCGTGCGCGCGCCGAACGCCAGTCAACTGATGCCGGGCAGCAAGCGCCGGCCGAAGGTCAGTCAATCCGGGTCACCCGCAAAGATGGCTCGACAGCGCACCTGGATATCAAGCGCCTGCAGACCATACTGGCGGAGGCCACGGCTGATCTGAAAGAGGTCAACGGACAGAAAATTCTGGATGACACCATGCGCGGCCTGTTTGATGGCATGTCCGAAACCGATGTCTGTCCGGCCATGGTGATGTCGGCCCGTACCATGATAGAAAAGGAGCCGAATTACTCTTACGTCGCTGCCCGCCTGTTACTAGACAGCCTGCGTTCTGAGGCGCTTAGTTTTGTCATGGATTCCGATACCTGCGCTGCCCAGTCAGAGATGCAGGAAATCTATCCCGAGTATTTCAAACACTTCATCAATAAGGGGATCAGCCTGGAATTACTGGACAGCCAGCTGGCGACCTTTGACCTTGATGTTCTCAGCCAGGCTATTAAGCCGCAACGGGACCTGCAGTTCACCTATCTGGGACTGCAAACTCTGTATGATCGCTATTTCCTGCATAGTGACAATGTCCGCTTTGAATTGCCGCAGGCCTTTTTCATGCGCGTCTGCATGGGCCTGGCAATTAATGAAGTAGATCGTGAAGCCCGCGCGATTGAGTTCTACAACCTGTTGTCTTCTTTTGATTTCATGAGTTCAACGCCGACCCTGTTCAATTCAGGCACCCTCCGACCTCAGCTTTCCTCCTGCTATCTAACCACCGTTCCGGATGATTTGGATGGCATCTTCAGCGCGATCAAGGACGATGCGCTGCTTTCAAAATTTGCCGGCGGTCTGGGCAATGACTGGACCCGCGTACGTGCACTCGGTTCACACATCAAGGGCACCAACGGCAAATCGCAGGGCGTTGTGCCGTTTCTTAAAGTCGCCAATGATACTGCCGTTGCCGTTAACCAGGGTGGCAAACGCAAGGGCGCCATGTGCGCCTACCTGGAAACCTGGCACATGGATATTGAAGAATTCCTGGAACTGCGCAAAAACACCGGTGATGAACGTCGCCGTACCCATGATATGAACACGGCCAACTGGATCCCTGACCTGTTCATGAAACGCGTCAGCCAGGAAAGCGAGTGGACCCTGTTTTCACCGGATGAAACGCCTGATCTGCACGACCTGACCGGTCAAGCCTTTGAATCCCGTTACGCTGAATACGAGGTCATGGCTGACGAGGGCAAGATCCGCAATTTCAAACGCGTGAAAGCCACCGATCTGTGGCGCAAGATGCTGGGCCTGTTATTCGAGACTGGTCACCCGTGGATCACATTCAAGGACCCATGCAACTTGCGTTCACCGCAACAGCACATCGGCGTGGTGCATTCTTCCAACCTGTGTACCGAAATCACGCTCAACACAAACGATGATGAAATCGCGGTCTGCAATCTGGGTAGTGTCAACATGGCACAACACGTGGACGAGAATGGCCTCAACCTGGAGAAGCTGGAAAAGACCATCACTACCGCCATGCGCATGCTGGATAACGTGGTGGATTACAACTATTACAGCGTACCCCAGGCACGTCGCTCTAATCTGAAGCACCGCCCTGTAGGACTCGGCATCATGGGCTTTCAGGACGCCTTGTACAAAATCAATACCGCATATGCATCGGAAGATGCCGTTGAGTTTGCCGACCGTTCCATGGAGGCTGTCAGCTACTATGCCATCAAGGCATCCAGTGACCTGGCAGTAGAAAGGGGTCGTTATAACTCCTATGAAGGGTCGCTCTGGAGCCAGGGCATCCTGCCAATCGATTCCATCGATAAACTTGAGCAGGGTCGTGATGGTTTCCTGCAACTGGACCGTTCCAGTGCGCTCGACTGGGATCAGCTGCGCAAGAAGATCAAGAAGGATGGCATGCGCAATTCCAATTGCATGGCGATTGCACCAACCGCAACGATTTCCAATATCTGCGGCGTCAGCCAGTCTATTGAACCGACCTACCAGAACCTGTTTGTGAAGTCGAACCTGTCAGGCGAATTTACTGTGGTAAACCCCTACCTGGTTGAGGACCTCAAGGCACGCAACCTGTGGGACGAGGTTATGGCGAATGATCTGAAATACTTCGACGGCAGCGTACAGCCAATCGACCGTGTCCCGCAGGACCTGAAAGATGAATACGCCACGGCATTTGAAATTGACCCGCGCTGGCTGGTTGAAGCTGCGGCGCGTCGCCAGAAATGGATCGACCAGGCGCAGTCACTCAACCTGTACATGGCCGAGCCGTCCGGCAAGAAAATGGACAACCTGTACAAGCTGGCCTGGGTTCGCGGATTGAAAACGACTTATTACCTGCGTTCCATGGGTGCAACCCATATGGAAAAATCCAGTAGTGACAGCATGCAGG
>JBFFRZ010000177.1:0-5693 GCA_041572715.1 Gammaproteobacteria bacterium | reverse complement strand
CTTGACAGAAGCTTCCAAAGCAACACGGTTTGCAGCAGCACCTGCCGCGTTACCCCAAGGGTGACCTTGTGTACCACCACCAAACTGCAGCATGGAATCGTCACCGAAAATGGTGACCAACGCTGGCATGTGCCATACGTGGATACCGCCGGAAGCAACTGCAAATACGCCTGGCAAAGAACCCCAATCCTGGTCAAAGAAAACACCACGTGAACGATCTTCCGGAACGAAAGATTCACGCAGCTGGTCAACAAAACCCAGGGTAGACTGACGGTCACCTTCCAATTTACCCACAACGGTACCGGTGTGCAGATGATCACCACCGGACAGGCGCAGACACTTGGCCAGTACGCGGAAGTGGATACCATGCTTCGGATGGCGATCGATTACCGCGTGCATCGCGCGGTGAATGTGCAACAGCATACCGTTCTCACGGCACCAGTTAGCGAGGCCAGTATTGGCTGTAAAACCGCCGGTCAGGAAGTCGTGCATGAGGATGGGCGAGCCAACTTCTTTGGCGAATTCGGCACGCTTGTACATCTCTTCAGGAGTAGCTGCGGTAACGTTCAGGTAATGACCCTTACGCTCGCCAGTCTCCTGCTGGGCTTTCTGGATAGCCTCACCGACGAATTCAAAACGGTCGCGCCAGCGCATGAAGGGCTGAGAGTTAACATTTTCATCGTCCTTGGTCATATCCAGGCCGCCACGCAGACATTCGTATACCGCACGGCCATAGTTCTTCGCGGACAGACCCAGCTTGGGCTTGATTGTGGCGCCCAGCATAGGACGGCCATACTTGGCCAGACGGTCGCGTTCAAGCGCGATACCGGCGGGTGGGCCGCCGCAAGTCTTGATGTAGGCGATAGGGAAGCGGATGTCTTCCAGACGCAGGTGCTTAAGCGCCTTGAAGCCGAATACGTTACCGACCAGTGAGGTCAGTACGTTAACTACTGAACCCTCTTCGAACAGGTCTATTGGATAGGCGACAAAGGCGTAGAAAGACTCGGAGTCACCCGGCACATCTTCAATGCGATAAGCACGACCCTTGTAGTATTCCAGATCAGTCAGCAGTTCTGACCATACGGTTGACCAGGTGCCTGTAGATGATTCAGCAGCCACCGCAGCAGCAACCTCTTCACGGGGTACCCCAGGCTGACCAGTTACTTTGAAACAGGCCAGCAGGTCGGTATCGAGAGGCACATAGTCCGGTGCCCAGTACATTTCGCGGTATTCTTTTACACCCGCTTTGTAGTCTTTAGATGATGCCATCTTAATTTACTCCTGCTTGGTTTATTCGCATAGGATTGGAAACTTTTACTAGCTAGGTAAAAGCATACGTTGAAGTCCACTCATTTAACTAATCAATATTTTCGAACTAAAGCATAGAATATTATCTATGTGTTTTTCAGCTCTTGCTTTCATTTCAACTCATTGATTCTCAATAATTTTATTCTGCGTTGCCTGATATTGACTGACCAATACTGGCGCTGTAATACTTAGAAAGTTATGGTCTCCAGTTTTGTCAGTACCTGCCCCTGAGGGCCAATACACACAAGTACCGTCCGGCAACGTACATTGCCTTGCCCGCATAAACCTTCATGCCGCCACCCATTGCCTGATTTGCCGGGTTTTATCGACCATCCGATAGGTAGACCTGTTGTTGTTAAATGCAGACACTCTGTGGAGCTCCACCCACTTCACTTCGTGTGATTCATCGCTGCCGGGCACATCGTGCACATCGTCAATTTCCACCAGGAACCTGATGTCTATGTGACCATGGGCCAGCGCAACCGGGGTAGCGGGAATAGTGTGGATGTCCACATCAAAGACCTGTGGGGACACCAGGTGAATGTGCTCACCACTAACACCACTTTCTTCTTCCACCTCACGCAAGGCGACGCGCAATACGTCCGCATCGCCATCAGCATGGCCTCCTGGCTGGTACCACTCATGTAACTTACCGTGGTGCACCAGTAATACGCAGCTACGATCCGGGTTGACCACCCAGGCAGAACCTGTCACATGATAGGGACTGTGTTCACGTTCAAAACAGTCGGGATTGTTTTCAATATAATCAATGGCGCGCTTGATATAAGCCGCCTCATCCATAAAGCGAGTGCGGTGCTGTTCGAGATAGCGCAACAGGTCCTGACGATGCATAGCGGGTTCCTGTCACGTACCTGGTGGATTCTTTACCGCTGCTATTGCGGCAGCGGCAGCCTCTTCAATGTCCGCCTCCTTGCCAGAAAGGGTAAGGCGGCCATAGGCGCCTACTGCCCGGCAATCAACGAGTTTGATTGATGCCGCCTTCTCCGCCTGATTGGCTGCATAAACAATATAACCCGCCGGTTGAGTCTCGAGAATAAACATGCTCTCACCGGGAATCATCAAAGATCCGCCTCGATGCTGGCGGTTGATAAGTACCGCATGGTCCGAGGTCATACCTCGAATGATTTCCTGCCACTCTATCTCGCAGGCGTCGCGCTCATCCAGTTGTCTATCCAGACTGGAAAGCAGAACTTCACCGGCCTGACGAACATCTGCCTGGGAACGTGAATGGATCACCATGGAGCCAAATGCACGCTCCACCACTTGTTGCGTAAGCTTGACCTGGGTGGCTTTGAGAGCGATATCGGTCACTCGATGCACCGCCATACCTGGCGCTACTTCGACCCAGAGACATGAATCACCCGGAACGGGTGGAAACCCCTGCGAGACCGACGCCATCAACTCAGCCAGCTGGGGTTGCAGCGAATCAATAAAAACGTAGGTTCTTAGCTCAATCATGGAATATCGTCCAGAAAGGAAAAGTATTAGAGTGCCGCTTTTCTTTATCCCTTCTTGACATAGGTCTCCAAGATGCCACTGACAGGAGCTGTTGAGCTTGCTGCCCGAATAACTGATGAAATTCAATTCAGAAAAATCACCAGCCCGAAAGGTGAGTTTCCACAATGTAAATGAGTGGGGATGTTAATAAATCACCCCTATGAACACTAATCGATATTTAAGCTGGCATCTATAGACTACTATCTATAACTTGAATGGTCAGCTTAGACCAATAGCGGCCAGCCTAAGGTGGGTCAGAATTACGACCGCCAGGACAGCCGAACTAAGGGGTGTTACAGGGCCTGGCTGCGCATGGATTGAACTGCTACCACGCACAGACCCAAGGCATTTGGTGATCACTGCTCTCCTTCAAGGGCCTTGTCCGGATCCCAGCCCTGTTGTCTTGCCTGCCTGACCGCCTTTCCATAGATGAGGCCATGGCGCTCACGCAATTCATCTGGCAAATTTGAAACCAGGTGTCCATAAGGCATCCACGCTTCGGTCACCTTCTCATACAAGACTTCCACCTGACCCATGGTCCAGCCCTCACAAGTTTGGGTTTCCGGAATCAGTTCAAACACCCAGGCATCACGAATAATGTTACCGGTACGGCTCATTGCGCCATTGGGCTCATTATGAATACCTGGATAAAGATTTTTTCCTGCCATTTCACCAATTCCTGATCCAGTTAATTGTTAAAGCAGCGCGATGCTGTCTGCCACTGCACTCAGCCATCATGAGCTGCCGCTAGAATACCCCTGATTCACACCAGATAAAACTTCTGCTTGCTCATCGATTACATGGCTATTCAATTGAAGTAACAAGCCCATAGACTGCTCCGGACCTCTCCTTCCAGCACTGATGTATCATATTGCCCGTAATTGCAATGCCCGGCCACGCTGTGGTTGGCAGAAAATCACAACCCAATCGACTACATGTTCACTGTTTTACAAAAAGTGCTATATACTGAGCACGCACGCTTTGCATGCTGCAGAACAATAACGCCCCATAGACAGGCGCTTACAACATGGACGAATACAAATCCATCAAGGAAAATCTGAGCGACCAAGAACGGCGGTCTATTGAGCAGTTGGTAGAAAAACGAGCTGTAGTTCAATTATATCGTAATGGCCTGCGTGCAATTCCGTTCAACATCATCAATCCGTTGATACTTTCTGTTATTTTCATATCCAAACAAGGCCATCCCTTTATCTATATCTGGCTTGGCCTGCATATTCTAGTATCCATACTGCGCTATGCACATATATTGAACAGAACTCCTCGCCTGTTGAATGATGAGACGGTAAAACAGAGATATGTTACCGAATTCATCCTCGCCGGACTGGTATCAGCGTTAATCTGGGGTATCGGCTTCATTTACCTCAGTCCGGTCATCTCGGCAGTTAATCAAGTCATATTCCTTCTGGTCCTGGCTGGCATGGCAGCGGGTGCCTATGCCTCAATGTCTTCCCATCGACTCACCTATGCAACCTACCTGCTTGGCCTGTTTATTCCGGTCACACTAGCCATGTTCACAACCACCAATACTGCAGTACCAGGCAATCTGTTAAGCATCTTTGTAATCACATTCGTGGCCATGCTACTGATTACTCATAAACTGGCCAATACCATCATACTTAACAGCATCCGCTCTGAGCTTGTTAAGAACATCCTGATTGAGAAATTGCAGAACCGGAAATCCGGCCAGGAACAGACAGTAATCTAACTGCCCGCTGATCCAACGGGGTAATCAACTCACAGCAGGCCAATACGGTGTTTGGAATAGCATCATCATTTGGCCAGCGAAACCCGGTTACGGCCTTCCTTTTTCGACTGATAAAGCGCGGTATCGACCCGCAACAGCATATCTTCAATTGCTTCGTTCCTGCTATATTCCGCGACACCAAGACTGCAGGTAACCTCCCCAACCTCTCCGAACTCATAGCTGGCGATGGCCATACGCAGCTCCTCCGCCAGTTCCTGCGCACCCTTGATGCCAGTTTGGGGGCAAATGACCATAAATTCTTCTCCGCCCCAACGGCCTGAAATATCGACCTCCCTGGTTCTGGTTGTAATAATTTCGGCGACCTGGATAAGCACTATATCTCCCGCCTGGTGCCCAAATGTGTCATTGATCTTTTTGAAATAATCTATGTCAAACAACACAATGCTGAGGCTGGTGCCATACCTTGAGGCTCTGTTGGCCTCGACGGCCAGTGCTTCATCCAGTCTTCCCCGGTTATTCAGACCGGTCAGCGCATCAGTCACGGAAAGCGTCTCAATACGTTTCTTGTCAGTAATGTCATGCATGATTGCCGTATAACCGATAGCAGTGCCCTTACTGTCCAGTATCCGATCAAAAAGCACATCAATCCAGAACAGGGTTCCATCCCTGGCTTTACATTTAAGTTCACTTTGAGGTAATTCGCCCTCCTCCAGCTGCTGGCTCAATTCCTGAAAAGATTCGGGCGCCGCATCCGGATGACGAATCATCTCCAGGGTATTACCCCTTAACGTTTTCGCACGATAGCCGGATATGCGACAGAATGCCTGGGAGGCTGCCTGAATAATGCCATTCAGATCGATATTTATTGTAATGACATTTTTATCCAACGTGTCCATGCTTCGTTCCAGCTGTTCCCTCGCCTCCTCCAGCGCGTAGGTTCGCTCATAGACCATCAGCTCAAGGTTTTCATTCATGGACTTGAGATGGATCTGGATTCGCTGGATACGGATAACCACAACAGTAAGCAGAATGACGGTCAATATCGTCGATCCCACTAATATCCGGAATATCATGAGCTCTGTGCTGTCAAGCTCGCTTTTGATAGTGGTGCTGTGTTCGGCAATCTGGGCCTGTTGCAGCT